>DAIRDV010000001.1:0-25337 GCA_036795955.1 Nitrososphaeraceae archaeon
AACCAGTTCCTTTACACAAGAACGGTGTATTCGACAAGGGTTGGGAAGAAGGCTAAGAATTTTTCACAAAACTTCTATTTTTTAATTTTATTTTTACAGTATTAAATAATTAATTTAGATAAAGCTAATACCATCGAGAAATATCCAGGTATTGCTCTTTAGATTTCGCATCTAGAACATAGATGAAAATTCCAATCCAAATCCAGTAAGTATATGCACTAAAAAATTAGCTATGGAGTTGGAGTTCCTAAACTAAATATTTATTGTAATCCGCTGTCTTGGAAGATTTTTCATAATTAAGAATTTGCTCCTCAAAACCTAACGTATAACCAATTTCATCTATGCCTTCCAATAGCATTTTTTTCCTGGTCGAGTCGATATTGAAATTTATTTTTTTCCCAGCAATGGAAATTATTTGTTTTTGTAAACTAATTTCTGCGGACATGTCCGTGTTGTTGACTACACTAAAAAGGAATTCAATGTCATTTTGACTGAGATATATTGGTAATAATCCTCTTTTAAAGCAATTATTATAGAATATATCTGCGAATGAAGAAGCGATTACTACCCTAATACCATAATCAAACAACGCCCAAACAGCATGTTCCCTAGAACTTCCACATCCAAAGTTATCTCGTGTCAATAAGATTTGTCTTTGTTCGAATTTTGGGTCATTGAGAATAAAATCATTCTTAGGTTTTCCATCATGGTCAAAACGCCGATCATAAAAAAGAAAGCCACCATATCCACTTTTTTCAATGAGTTTAAGAAATTGCTTGGGTATTATCTGATCAGTATCTACGTTTGTCATGTCCAACGGAATCATTTGGCTTTTGATATCAACAAAGCATTCCACATGTATCACCAGATTACAACCAATCTCTTACATCAACAAAATGTCCTTCTATTGCGCATGCTGCAGCCATTATAGGACTTACAAGATGTGTTCTTCCGCCAGCACCCTGTCTGCCCTCAAAGTTCCTATTAGACGTACTTGCGCAACGTTCACCTGGCAATAAAATGTCTGGATTCATTCCAAGACACATACTACAACCTGATTCCCTCCATTCAAAACCTGAATCTTTGAAAACTGTATCCAGTCCAAGCTTTTCAGCATCTGATTTGACCTTTTGTGATCCTGGAACTACCATGGCTCTTACTTCGGCTGACACCTTTCTTCCTTTAACAACTAGTGATGCTTCAATTAGATCTTCTAATCGTGAATTAGTACAAGATCCTATAAAGACTCTATCTACGTGCAAATCAGTCAGGGGCGTTCCTGGTTCTAAATTCATGTATTCCAGTGCTCTCACGGCCAGCTTCATCTTGTTCTCATCTCCTTGCGCAAATTCCTCCGGAGAAGGGATTGAGTCAGTTATATCAGCAACCATAGACGGGTTTGTACCCCAGGTGACTTGGGGCGCAAGATCAGTAACATTAATCGTTTCAACTCGATCAAATTTTGCATTTGCATCACTTTTCAAATTTGCTCTCCAAAACTCTACCAATCTTTCTAATTCTGATTCTTTGGGAGCATATCTCCTTCCCTTTAGATAATTGAATGTAGTTTCGTCAGGTGCAATTAACCCAGCTCTCGCCCCCCCTTCAATAGACATATTGCATATGGTCATTCGCTGTTCCATTGATAATCTAGAAATCATGTCTCCTCGGTATTCAATTACAGTACCAGTGCCACCATCTGTACCTATTTTACGAATAATTTTGAGTATGATATCCTTAGAGGTTATAGCATGATTTTTTCTCGGATTGCCTTCAATTTTGATCAAGAAAGATTTTGGTTTATACATCCATATGCATTGAGTAGCAAGAACATGCTCTACCTCGCTTGTTCCAATTCCAAAGGCAAGAGCTCCAAATGCACCATGCGTTGATGTATGACTATCACCACAAACAATGGTAGTACCAGGCAATGTGAAACCAAGTTCTGGTCCAATTACATGAACTATACCTTGTTCCGGACTATTAATATCATAGATAGTTATCCCAAATTCTCTGCAATTTCTAGCCAGCGTTTCTAATTGCATCTTCGATACACTATCAACTATGGGAAGTGTTCTATTTTCAGTCGATACATTATGGTCTGTCGTAGCAATGGTTAATTCGGGATGTCTTACCTGTCTGCCAGTTTGTTTTAGACTCGCAAAAGCTTGAGGGGAGGTAACTTCATGTACTAAGTGACGGTCAACATAAATTAGTGAAGGGCCATTTGCGTCGCCAGCATTCTTACTCTCATCGTCTATAACTACATGACTATCCCAAACCTTATCAAAGAGCGTTTTTCCCATTGTCAACTTACTGTTAGTTGATTCCGAATATAATCATATTTCTAAGTGTCCGATATGTGATAAAAATTAAACTACAAAGTGACAATGCTTAAATTTAGTATTCATAGAAATTAGTTCTAATGTTTCAGCCTGACAATAAGAACTATGAAGAGTACGTTATGAACCATATAAAGAAAGGAACAACTACCTGTGCTTTGACATGCAAGGATGGAGTTGTCTTGGCAGCCGACACAAGAGCTAGTGCTGGTTATTTTATTGTAGATAGAAATGTTATGAAAATTCAAAAGATAGATGAACATTTAGGCATGACAATTGCTGGGGGTGTCGCTGATGCCCAAAATTTGGTCGATCTTTTGAGGTATAATGCAAATCTGTACAGATTATCAAACAACCAAAAATTGATTCCTGTTAAATCTGCCGCAAGGTTGTGTTCTAATGTTCTCTTCAACCAGAGATACTATCCTTATTACGTACAAATAATCATGGCGGGATTTGACAAGAATGGTGACGGCTCACAAATATACAACATTGACCTATTCGGCTCCATGACTACTGAAAAGTTTATCTCAACAGGCAGCGGCTCTCCGGTTGCATATGGATACTTGGAGTCAGAATACAAAAAAGACCTTAGTGTAAATGAAGCATACAAAATTGCAATACATGCAATAGCTGCGGCTATTAGAAGAAATTCCGGAACCGGTGATAATATCAATGCTGTCATTATAGACAAGGATGGATACCGAGAATTATCTAAAGAAGTAAAGGACGCAGTACAGGCTGTTTATTGACAAGCCCCACACTTAATTTAAAATTAAAATATTTATTTTTTCTTGTTTGATGAGTCTAGCTATTAGATTTAATTCAAAATCTAATATGTAATAATCCTAAATTGAATAATATCCAAGATAGAAAATATCAAAAACTCAAAGGTCAAGTAAAGCGCTTTATTCAAAAAAACAAAAAACTAGATCATGCAATGATTCTTAACAACATGGATATTGACTATGATACTTTGATGCAAATAATAGCTGAATTAAAAAGTGAGGGGAATTTGATTTAAGTAACTACTTGATATGTTCCAGTAATGTTTTCTGACTTTCTTTGTCAACATCTTCGTATGCGTTGTCCAATATTTTACGTATTCTCTGAGCACGCGCAGTTCCAAACCCAGGGATTTTCGCTAGTTCTGCAGCAGATGCATTTAATGCTCTCTTGGGAGTATTGAATTCTTTCAGCATTTTTACTGCAAACATGCCACCTACTCCAGGCAAGGAAGATAGAACAGATAATTGCTGTATTTGTTCTGAGGTCTGCTTTCTTATTTTTCGTAAAAGGGGTCCGTATGAATATTTTTTTGATAGCTTGTTTGCAATAGCAATGAGAAAATTAGTTGTATGTTCGACGTTTGGCGTATAAACTAAAGGTATCTTAAAATCTAAAACTATCGTAATAAGTGAATCATAGACTAACTGAATTTTTTGGTCATAGCTTCGAAAGGATCTGTTAGAATCAGATTTCAGATCTTCAATAATATTTCCTTCAACAATTAAGAGCGGTGAAGAAAAATGTTTTATGAGTTGCGAACACTGAATAAATAATCTTCCATCGTAAAAAGAACTTAACAAATCAGAAATAGTCTTCCTTTCGATTGCTACATTGTCGAATACAATATAATCCCCAACTTTCAATGTAGCAAAGTCTACAAAAACCCCTGATTGTTTCAGCAATTCTGGAATTCCACTGTTTCTTTCTCTTTTATCAACTACTATCCTCAAGGATCATCTACATAGGAAATACCACTAAAGTTTTAAAAATATTGGCATATTGTTAGAGAGCCTCTAGTGGGACTCGAACCCACGGCCTAAGGTTTACGAAACCTTCGCTCTACCAACTGAGCTATAGAGGCAGGTCATGGTTACATTTTCATTAAGTTAGCCAATTTAACTATTTTCTAATTCTATAGAGTATTTTGGTACATGCCATTGAATTTCTTATTATTGTGAAGCAAGATTAAATAGTTGAAAATTCAAGTTTTTAAAAGTGAAAATTTCAATTTCTGGTATTCGTGGTATCTTTGGACAAGATTTGAATCTACATACCATTATTAATTTTTCAAGATTATTTGCGTCATTTCTCATTAATAATTCTACTAAAACAGATATTAAGTGTCTGGTCGCAAGAGACACAAGACCTTCAAGTGATTTAATTCTTAAAACAGTATCAGCAGTAATTATGGAACAAGGAGTCGATGTTCTTGATTTGGGGATTGCTCCAACGCCGTTCGTATTTCATGAATCACTAAAGTATAGTAACGGTATAATAGTAACAGCATCCCATAATCCTTTTGAGTGGAATGGTATAAAATTCATAATTAATGGAAGGGGAATTTTTGAAAAAGAACTTGATTTAATTCAACAAGAAAAAATTCTATCAAGCAAGAAATTTGGAGAAATGTACAAGTTAAATTCAAACTATATACCCGATATTCTTGAATTATTGAGAAAGAATGGATACTTTCAAGTCAATGGAAAAAAAAGAAAGATAATCGGCTTGGATCCTGGAGGAGGAGCCATGTCTTCATATATTCCAAATTTATATAATTCATTAAATCAAGAATTCTACACAATTAATGACATTCCAGGCATCTCATCAAGATCTCCTGATCCTACAACAGATGACTTGCTTGAACTAAGAATGCTTGTATTGTCTAAAAAGCTAGATTTGGGATTTGCATATGACATGGATGCAGACAGACTTGTAGTAGTAGATAAACAAGGTAACAAACTTTCACCAGATCTTACACTTTTACTATGCATTGCAAGTGTTTTAGATCATGGGGCAAAAAAATTTGTTGCCAGTTTAGATACTAGCAATGGTATTAAACGCATTATAACTGAATATGGTGGGTCTTTATTTCATTCGAAGGTTGGAGAAGCCAATGTGGTAAAGGAAATAATCCGATTAAATGCGGATGCAGGTGGTGAGGGAAGCAGTGCCGGATTTATTATGCCTAAATTTGACATGTGTAGAGATGGAATCTTGGCCAGCACAATTATTTCCTCATTGAGTGATAATCTATACAACTATTGTATGGAAATTGCATCGAAATACTCGACTATTAGATCAAAAATTCCTATGGAATCGAGTTTGCAAAAGCCAGTAATAGAAAAATTTGAAGACAAATTTCAGAAAGAATCCTATGACACAGTAAAGATGGATGGTATGAAAATAATGATTGATGATAATTCTTGGATTCTAATAAGATCCTCTAATACAGAACATGCTGTTAGAATTTCAGTAGAATCCACTCCGGATAATGTCCTAACTCTTTTTAATGAAGTCAAACAAAAGGTATTGTCTATTTATGAAGAGATTAAATGAAAGAGAAATAATAGATCTCTTTATTTCATATTTCAATAACTCATTACTTGATGAGGTAAAGGGAGATGATGTGGTAATCTCTCCGCTAAATTATAACATGATAAAGCAATTAATTAAAACCAACAGGATAAACCTTGTGTTAAAGAGTGATATGTTAGTTGAAAGCACCGATGTGCCAAAAATTATGAAACCATGGCAAATAGCAAGAAAGAGTATATTAGCATGTGTAAGCGATTTTGCTTCTAAAGGTATACGACCCTATGCATGTCTCATTTCTATTGGAATCCCAAGAAAATATTCAAAAAAGGACATAATTGGTCTGGCGACTGGATTTTCGCTTGCATCAAAGGAGTACAAAGTACCAATATTGGGGGGAGATACTAATGAATCTAAAGAGTTAACTATCGATTGTAATATGGTAGGCATTACTTCGTTACCACGCAATAAAATTCCGAGTAGAAACGGTGCAAAGGCCGGTGATTTGATAGTAACATCCGGAAAATTTGGATATACCTCATCAGGCTTGAAAATAATATTATCTCACTTGAAGGCCGAAAAAAAATTTAAAGCAAAATCTCTGAAGTCGGTAACATTCCCAAAACCGAAAATTGAATTTGGATTCCGGCTTGCAAAATATTTTTCATCTTCAATTGACTCTAGTGATGGGCTATCTTCCTCGTTATACGAACTTGCTAGACAAAGTAACAAGGTTGACTTGATTATTAATAATATCCCTAAACCAAAGGAATTGCTTCATTTTGCCGGTTTAAATTCCGTCAGGATCGAGGATTTGATATTTTTTGGTGGAGAAGAATATGAAACTGTTGCTACAATCCCAAAGACAAATTTCAAGAAAATGTTAAGTGAGGCTAAAAAGCACAGAATCCATGTATTTCATATTGGTGACGTATCAACAGGCGGAGGAAATGTTTTCTATGAAAAAGATGGAATTCGCAAGCATGTTAGCGATAAAGGATTTGTCCATTTTGCAAAATAAAATTTTGCAAACATAATACCCCAAAATATTGAGGATTTATACTCTTCTTCCCCTGCGGCCACCGGGTTTCCTCGTCGTATCATGAGGAATTGGAGTTACATCATCAATTCTGCCTATCCTAAATCCTGCTCTGGCGAGAGCCCTAATTGCAGCCTGAGCACCTGGTCCTGGGATTCTCGGTCCTACGCCTCCAACGGCTCTTACTCTAATATGCAAAGCGTTGATACCTTTCGTTTTTGCAATATCCGCCGCGGCTACTGCAGATTTCATTGCAGCGTACGGAGATGATTCATATCTATCGGCAGTTACATGCCTCCCACCTGAACTAAAGGCTATCGTTTCAGCCCCGCTGATGTCGGTGATATGAACTAGAGTGTTATTATAACTGCTAAAAATATGGGCTACACCCCATTTATACTGAATTACTTCTTCAACTTCTGACATTAAATCGTTAAATTAAATTTTTCAAAGGGTGTTAAAAACCTATCCTACTTGCATCCAGATATTTAGCTTGATTCTCATATTTTAACTCAATAAACGTAACTAGTGAGCCAAAAATAAGCAAGCTTCAGCACAACTTTAATGAAGCGGATTATCCTGTAAATTATTTATGAAATGGTTCAATCATGACAAAACAGACGAGGAACCTAAGCTGATAGCCTGCAAGTATTGTGATATGAAATTTCAAGACAAAGAACGATTAAAAAGACATATCAGGAAAGCTCACAGTGAAAAAGGTGGAGACATGCCAAAGTTCAACCTTTTTGGCAATTAGAGTCCGTAGACGATAAACATGTTTCCACTTCATGATGACACCCAAAGAATCCACGGTAGACCGTACGTAACTTATTTGCTGATTGCCATCAATGCTATTGTTTTTTTAGGAGAGGTGATAATTACAGCAAATTTTTCCAATGAAGCTGCAACGAATACTTTGCTGCAAAACTATGGCGCTATTCCATATAAAATTCTTCAAGGTGATATATTTTCGGCTGTCAGTTCAATGTTTCTTCATGCTGGTGTAGCTCACCTAATAGGTAACATGTTATTTCTATTTGTATTTGGGGATAATATTGAGGATAAATTTGGTCGAATAAAATTTGTACTTATATACATTGGTTGGGGTTTAGCAGCAGCATTCGCGCACAGTTTCTTCACCATGTCTACAGGCGAAGGATCAGTTCCAGCTATTGGTGCATCAGGGGCAATTTCGGGGGTACTAGGAGCATATCTTGTGCTATTTCCAAGAGCAAAGATATTTACGGTAATTGCCGCATTTTTTATTACAACTGTAAGAATACCGGCCGTAGCATACATTCCTTTTTGGTTTATAATGCAGGTTATCTTTAGCCTATTGAACCAATCTGGTGGAGTGGCCTATGTTGCACATATAGGAGGCTTTCTTGCGGATTACTGACTGGATACTTATTGAAGAACGTTGTTCCTAGATATGGAATGGTAACACCTCAAATGCGATATCCCCAAAAGGATCGGCAAAAAATTAATAATATCCCCGACATGACTATTCATACTCAACCAGAAGTCATCAAGGGATCTAACTTTTATGAAATTATTGCCGAAATGCCAGGACTGGCATCGCAGACAGATGTACAGGCAAACTATGACCCAAACACTCAGAGTGTAAGGATATTTACCAGCGGTCAGAGAAAATATGACATAAACGTTAGAATATCTGATATTCAAGATGGGAATATCAAAATTGACAAAATAGAATATCTCAATGGGATAGTTCGGATTAGAATATCGAAGCTTTGATATTCTTTATACTTGATACTTGTAAATTTATCTGAATTATTTTGTTATTTGATCAATAATTGATGAATCGTATAAACTTCTACTTAATTCTCTATATTTCTTATTTATAAAGTCAAGAGATTCAACGAGCTTCTTTGATTTTCCATATTTAAATCGAACTAACTCTTTGTGCTTCCAAAAATGCTTTGCATCGGCAACATATATAGTCGTAAAATAATCAGGGCCAATAAGAGTATCTGGCAACTTAATATTATATGGGAAAAGATATTCCACACCAAACCATTCGTCTCCGTCAGGATAATCATTACCTGTCATAAGATCAAAATAAAGATGTAATTTATCCTCTACAGTGAATCCTTCGTCTTTTATGAGAGGGTGTCTAACATTTGATTTATGATAATCAATTTTTAACAATTCGACTTCAAAATAAGATTTTATTATTGCTCGCCTAAAAATTTCATTGGATTCCCTCAGATTCAAAGATAATATAATAAGACATGATGACTATTTTATAATCTTTTTAGCAGAAGAATGAAAAATTTGTCATCACAGACTTAATTCAATTGAATATATGTATTCGTCTACACAATTAATATAATAGCAAAAAATCTAAATCATCACCTAAGCGGGGGTCGCCTAGCCTGGTAGGGCGTGGGATTGCTAATCCCATGTTCGAAAGAACTCGTGGGTTCGAATCCCACTCCCCGCGCTTCTCTTGGGATTAATACTAAAATAATAGTCGAAAATAGCTTGAGATTTTCAATGAAACCATAATGAATGCTGATAACAAATTGGTATAAGAAATATTGCAGCGATATACTCTTGAGCCAGAATGCTGCATGGCTTAAGGTACTCAATAAAGTCGCATTTGGAATAGACAATTGTAATTTGGGAAAAGTTCAGCAGGTTGGGCCAGACATCATTATGACCGAGAAAGGATTTGTTAATAAAAAAAGATATTTCATACCAAAGAATTTCATTGCCGGCTTTGATGGCCATACACTTTATTTCAAAATTACAAAGACAGATGCGAAACGATTCCGGCGAGACTGACTTAGTAACTCTATTACCCAAGGGATAGCAGACTCTACAATATCAAAATAAAAATTCGACCAATTGAGCAGGTTTTAAGATTTCGTTATGATTGAAGCAACAACAGTAACAAACAAAAATAAATAATAAAAAAAAGGAGAAAGGATCACTTTTCTTCCAACTCTTTTATCCTTTCTCTTATTCCTTGGACTTCCTTCTCAAGACCATCGCTGTATTCTTTCAGCAAAGCAATCCTCTCTTCCCTAGTCAAAAAGTTTCTAACTTGATCTACTCCTACCCCACAGCATCCTATTCCCATTCAATCACCTCCATATTCACCATTATCGGTCATACGATATATAGCGAAACCGTGTATTTATATATATCGGACATCCAATATTAAGTACATTGCGGGGTATTGATAGCGAATGTTGCGATATGAGGGGATTATTGGGATTCCTAATCCTTTTCTTACTCTCCAAAAAACCAATGCACGGTCAAGAAATAGCTAGTGAGTTGGCAAAAAGAAGGGGAGATAAACCCAGCCCAGGAACAATTTATCCAGCTCTTAAGAGTCTCAAAGATCTCGGGTTCCTCGATGAGGAGAAAGAAGGAAAGATCATAACGTATGCACTTTCTCCTAAGGGAGAAAAAGCCTTTGAAATAGCCAAGAAAAAGTTCACAAGGACATTTTTGGGAGTCGTCACATAAACTAGAGCAAAACAGGTTTTCGTGTTACAAACGATAATACTATGCATTATTATCCGCCTGAAAGATAGTTCGTTTGAAATTTGAAATAGTACAGGATAAATCCTAGTAATACAAGTCAATTAACTATGCATTGATTACAATTAAAAACGATTTAGACAGCATAGATTCAATTCTATATCAGACTCTAGAAATAACCCCGTTTAAAAGAAATTATGATATCTCATTTGGGAAAATAACAACAATCCTAAATCGCTATGACCTAAATGAAAATCCAAGAAATCTGCGCTTTAGATTTACTTTGTTTATGCAAGAGTTTTTTGATTCTGTTCCACAAGATCGATGGAATCTAAAGGATCCCAAATTCATAAAACAATCCGAAGAATTTGCAATTAGAAAATTCAAGGAATGGGTATTAGAACAAGTGACATAAGCAGTTCATTTCTCAACTTGACACATCACAAATGTCTGAATTTCAAATCAGATTATCATAGTTTGACTGACACGCTGTCTAGTAATTTATGTAGTCGCTTTTTTGGTTGAATTTAATGGTTCGAGTTCTACAATCAATCCTTGATCCCAACCGTATTTTGCTTTCATCAATTCCGAGACCTGTGCTGCTAATTGAGCTTTCTCCAAAGGTTCGATTATTTTTGCATGACCATTAAATATCAAATTGTTTATTCTGAATAAAATTTTTGGATCATGACTAATGTTTTTGACCCAATGTGCCGATCTACCTCGTTCTGACATTACATAATATTTTCCGTTATTTTTTACAAACCATATTTCTATCAAGTGTTCTTTGGCAGATTTCCATCCGGTTGTTGTCAAATATAGAAATTGTGTGTCACTCAAGGGCTCATCAAATTGTGCCTATAGTCATACCAAGCAAAACTACCATAAAACCTTGACCATATTAATTGCATGTTGTAGGCAAAAAAGTACAAATGCGATTCAGATTCTAAAGGAGAGAATGATTCGTAGAATTTATATCAACCAGGTGATAAACTGTATGAAAAGTGCATAAAAAATATGGATGCATATCTTGAAGAAGAGCTATACGACATTCTAACATATTGTATACAAAGTGCTCATGCTGCAGATTTTGAAGAAAAAAAACAAAGAGTATTTACAATTGGTAAAGAGCTTTATTCTGACGGAGGAATTGACGCTATGGAAAATATGTTTTATTCAATTGAATTTAGAATAAAAGATGAAATCGGAAAGGATGCTAAACCCTATAGATCCTGGTGGAATAACATATCAAGCGAATGGAAATATTAGGGATTATAATAAATCGATGTCGTTACCGGTAATACTAGTTAATTCACTTATTTTTTAGCTATAGATTCTCTAATCGTTATGTAAAAATCAAAGAGAAGAATTTTTTTTACAAATAAATACAATAAAGTAGTATTAGAAATTATAACGAATTGAATCTCTATAATTCAGTAACAGCATGTGCCCTATGTCATCAACTTACTCCCACTGAAGCTATGATAAATGTAAGACTAGGGAAAATCTGCATAAAATGTGATATCAAAATGACCATAGCAGATAAGACTTCAAAGAAATTAATGAAATCACTGAAGTAACAGAAATTCGATATTTTATAATGCTTATATGTAAAGTACTTGGCTGTAAAATATCAATGCATAGTCAGATTATGAGATCTGAGAGAAGACAGAATTACGAACGTTATAAAATTCCCAGTTGTCATCCTTTTGTAAAATGGGCAGGTGGTAAGAGTCAATTATTGCCTCAAATAATGCATTATTTTCCACAAAAGTTTACCAGATATTTTGAACCGTTCCTCGGAGGAGGGGCGGTATTCTTTCATATCGCTCCCTATAGTAGGAACGCAATTCTTTCTGACATAAACGCAGATTTAATTAATGTTTATAAAATCATAAAAAATAATGTAGAAGAGCTTATTATGACTTTAAATTATCATCAAGCAGAATACAACAAGTCTCCAAAAAGATACTATTATGAATTGCGAAATTCAAAGAAAGTATTTAATAATATAGAAAAAGCTGCACGGTTCATAACACTAAATAAAACATGTTATAATGGACTATATCGTGTAAACAAGAACGGTTTGTTCAATGTTCCAATTGGAAGATACAAAAATCCACTCATCTGTGATATCAATAATTTAAGAAAAGCAAGTATTGTGTTAAAACACTCCAGATCCTCGTTGAGAGTCGGCGATTACAAGAAAATCTTAGAGGAAAAAGCCGACATGGATGATTTTATATATCTTGATCCACCGTTTCATCCAGTCAGCAATACTGCAAATTTTACCAGTTATACTAATAATGGCTTCACGCTTGAAGACCAGCAAGACCTAGCAGTCATGTTTAAAAAGCTGACACAAAGAGGATGTAAGCTCTTACTTAGCAATTCAAATACTGAGGAGATAAGAAGGCTTTATTCAGACTACTCTCATTTTACTGAAATAACCAGTGCAAATAGATCTATTAACACAATTGGATCTAAAAGGACGGGACATGAAGAATTGCTAATAAGAAATTACCCTCAATAGGGAAATCTCAAATTGTCAATAGACAATGATCAATCGCTATTTTATCGGTGTATCTTGTGTAGTAACTGCCGTCTTACTAATATATGGAAAAGTCATAACAAAGATAAACCTAACACAAGTCATGTCTTGGTATTGATTTCTAGCCCATTTACATGATCTATATATGATGAATATCCTACGCAATAGATAATTTCACGGCATGTAATATCACTGCATTTATAACTATGTAAACAAAATTATTTTTGTATGAATTCGCAAAGTGAAACATACAAAAATAGCGTATTTCTTTCACCGAAATCAATTGCGATTATAGGAGCCTCCGAAAAACCAGGAATAGGAAGGGCCATTTTTACCAATATCAAGAATGGCTATAAAGGTAAAATCTATCCCGTCAGTCCTACTAACGAATATGTTTCTGGAATTAAGGCATACAAGAGTGTTCTTGACATACCAGAGGACATAGATCTTGCTGTGGTGGCAACCCCAAACAAGATAGTTCCAAAGGTAATGGAAGAAGTCGGAATGAAAAAAATTCAGGGTTCTATTATCGTTTCAGCAGGATTCAAGGAAGTTGATGAACAGGGAGCTATTCTTGAAAGGGAAGTTGCTGCAATATGCAAAAAATACGGTACCCGAGTCATAGGTCCAAATTGCCTGGGTATAATGAGCCTTTCTAAAGAGAACATGATGAATTCCACTTTTCTCAAAATTACACCAAAACATGGAAATATTGCTCTGGTGTCACAAAGTGGAGCCATTTGTGCTGCTACTGTAGAAGATGCAATGGCTCAGGGAATAGGGTTCTCGAAGGTAATTAGTATGGGTAACAAAATAGACGTTGATGAAAATGATGTTTTGGAGCTACTATGCCATGATCCGGAAACTTCTGTAATCATAATGTACCTTGAAGACATCCACGATGGTAGAAGGTTTATGAATATTGGAAGGAAAACCACGAAGCAATTTAAGAAACCAATAGTTGTAATAAAGTCTGGCAGAACACCGGAAGGCGCAAAGGCCGCTATGTCTCACACTGGTGCATTGATGGGAGCCGACGAGGTTTATGATGCGCTATTTTTACAGAGCGGTGTAATTAGAGTTGACACCATGCAGGAGCTTTTTGATCTGGCAACTGCATTTTCAAAACAGCCAGTTCCCAAGAGTGACCAAGGAACCGTAATTGTTTCAAATGCCGGTGGACCTGCCATTATATCAACGGACGCATGTTCAAAATATGGAATGAAGCTAGCCGACATAAGCAGTTCAAGAGAAGAAATATCAAAGGTAATACCAGCTCATGGATCTGCAAGGAACCCAGTTGATATTGTTGGAGATGCGGATTTTAATCGATTTGAAAAGGTGCTGCATGAAGTCGTCTCAAATCCAACTGTAGGGTCAATTGTTACCATGTGTACTCCTTCCGCTACTCTTGATTATAATGATCTTGCCAGAACTATTGTCAAGATTACAGCAAATTCGGGGAAAACCTCCCTTGCAGCGCTTATGGGTCTTGCTGAAGGAACAGAGAATAAGCAAATCCTTTCTGATGGAGGCATACCCTATTTTCCATATGCAGAGCCGGCAATTAGAACACTAAAAGCAATGTACGAATTTTCTAATTGGAGTTCAGGAAAAGAATCTGAATTAAAAAAATTTGATGTTGACAAGGAAAAAGTCAAACAAATTTTTGATAGTGTAAGGAAGGAAGGGAGAAAAAATCTTTTGGAAGACGAGGGGTATGATGTGCTTAACGCATATGGATTTCCTCGACCAAAAAGTTATCTTTGCACAAGTGAGGAAGAATCTGTAAAGAGAGCCGAGGAAATTGGGTATCCTGTGGTTATGAAAATTGCATCCCAGGATATAATTCACAAATCAGATGCTGGAGGAGTAAAGGTAGGAGTCAAAAATAAGCAACAAGTTTCAGCGTCATTTAACGAGATAATTACCAATGCAAAGAACTACAAGAAGGATGCAAACATTAAGGGCGTTCTCGTTCAACAGATGATAGAATCTTCTAGGGAAACAATTCTGGGTGCTAAACATGACAATTTATTTGGTCCATTAATCATGTTTGGTCTTGGCGGAATCTACGTTGAAGCGTTAAAGGATGTTGTGTTCAGACTAGCGCCAATTGATGCAGAAGAAGCAATGAAAATGGTTGAATCAATCAAAACATACAAGATATTGAAGGGTATAAGAGGACAGCCACCTTCAGATATCAACGCGTTAATTGAATGTCTACTTCGATTATCTCAATTGGTTACGGATTTCCCCGAGATTACTGAATTCGATATGAATCCACTACTGGTCTTGGAAGAAGGAAAAGGAGCATGCGCCGTTGATGTTAGAATAGGCCTTGGATAATTCTATCAGACAGCTATTCTATTTCTTTATATCTTTTCCAACTCGAATTATTCATTAGTAATTTTTTTACCGCATTCAGAACAAAAGAGTGCATCGCTTTCATTTTGATAATTACAATAAGGACATTTACCTACTTGAGTGGACACTGAATTCTCTGAATTCTCGAGTAAAATAATATCTCCAATTTTAGAAATACTATTCCATGCGACTTCAACATTTTGATTGTTGATCTTTTTAGGGATCTTTAGATTTATTTCCATTTTTCCTCTTGAAGTCCTTTTGAGACCAATTTCTTGTACATTTCCTATCAACTTTGCATCCCAATCATATGCAGGCATACCAACTAACGCTTGAATTGAAATAAAGTCACTTTGGGCAGTTAGGTCTGCAGCTGGACTAGTTTGGTTCGTTTTTGACTTGGGACTTTCATCAGCATTTTTAGACTTTGATACATCTGTCGTACTTGGTAATTCAGATTGCGATGAGTTTGATTCTTGATCCTGTTGTGACTCTTCAGGAGCATCAAATTTTCTATACTGTGCAATGATGCTCTTGCAGGTTTTACATTTGTATTCACCCTTTTCGTATAGTGTCACACCTTCGCCTAGATCTTCGTTAGGATTTTCGAAACTAATGTTCGGTGACCCATCATAGTCCTTATCACATTTGTTACAATGATATTTTACTAATCTATCCGTAGGAAGCCGTCCTATTCCTGCCAGAAATAATTCTGGTCCTCCTAAATTTCCTTTCTTTTGTTCTTCATCTGAAATGTGAGCGATAACATATCCTCCAGAGCCGCGTAATTTTTTCTCCCGCAGATCTTGATTTTGATCCTGACCTTCCATCATATTTTTTATATTCACCTGTGTAGAATTTAAATTATAAAGTTCGTACTACAAATTTCTATTTGTGGATATATTGGAAATTGACAATTAATTTCAGTTTCAGTTGATGAAACTTTACATCATCACACTTATATCTCCGATGAAAGCACTCTAATTTAACTAAAGCTGCGGCAGATAAGTTAAGTTAACACAAACTCTTTCCAGATCTTCCGTGTCTTTTGTAAAATATAAAACAAAATGTGAATTAGAAAATGGTTTCATTTGAAGAATTAGGTCTAAATTTGTCTATAGTTAAGGCTGTCAAGGAAATAGGAATGGAAAATCCTTTTCCTATTCAAGAACATTGTATTCCACTTATTTTAAAAGGAAAAGATGTGATAGGACAGGCTCATACAGGTACCGGGAAGACGGCTGCTTTTTCTCTTCCTCTCATAAGTAGTTTAAAATCACGAGGACCAATCCAAGCATTAGTACTCGTTCCTACAAGAGAACTGGCTATGCAGGTTACTACTGAAATTAGAAAATTTTCAAAGTATATGGGAATTAGGAGTTTAGCAGTTTACGGAGGACAGAGTATCAACATACAAAAGGATCAGCTAAGAAGGGGAGTGCAAATTATCGTGGCAACACCTGGCAGATTAATAGATCATTTGAAACAAGGAACAATTCAATTAGAAGATGTAAAGTTTGTAGTATTAGACGAAGCTGATCGAATGCTTGACATGGGATTTGTTGATGACATAAAGTTCATACTATTTTATGTTAATGAGAGAAGGCAAACATGTCTGTTCTCTGCAACTATGCCAATTGAAATTCTAAGATTATCCAGGGAATACATGAAAGAACCAGAACAAATCAGACTTAATGAAGATGAAATAAGTTTAGAGACTATCGATCAATCTTATCTTATTGTAGAAGAACGAGAAAAATTCAAGCATCTCTGTAATTTTATTAGGAATAGAGAGAAAGGGCAACAAACTATTGTTTTTGTTGCAACAAAACAACGAACTCAAAGGATAGCTGATGATTTGAATAAAGAAGGTTTCAAAGTTATTACAATTCATGGAGACTTATCTCAAAGACAGAGGGATTACTCAATGAACAGGTTCAAGAATGGGAGCGAAGATATTCTTGTGGCAACCGATATTGCGGCAAGGGGTATAGATGTTCCCACGGTTGGAAATATTATCAATTATGATATTCCAGAAGATCCGGTGATCTATTTCCACAGGATCGGGAGAACTGCACGGGCAGGCGCAAGTGGTAAAGCAATCTCATTGGTTTCAAGTAGCAGATATGACGATTTTGCAAGGATTCTTAAACGCACTGAACTTACGGTCAAGAGGCTTAATGATGAAATAGGACTTGAAGTTCCTACATTATCTGTGAACAGGAACAGAGTGAATAGACAAAGGTCATTCAACTATAATAGCCAAGGCAGAAGAAGATTTGGGTATAGTCGCGGCGGAGTTAGCAGAGGTCGATACCACAATGCCCATAGTCAATACAAAAGAGGATAAGCAGATAGCAAGTTAATAATATGTCAAAGTAGCCAAGACAACAACTTTTTTGAAGATAATATTTCTACAAAAAATATTGTATAATTCTCTTGAAGTTTTGTGGAGACTTGTGAAAAAACATATACAATTTTACGGCAATTATAGCATTAGTTTAAGTTGGCTATTAAAATTAACTTTCGAAGGAATAGATAGAATTTATTTAGAAAAGGAAATAATCTCCTGAAGAAATACAGAATATCTAAAAAGTATATATATTTTGTTAGACATTTATAATTTGCATAAACACCAGCTGGGATTATTGGTTGTTCTTGTTCATCACATCCATCCGAGAAGTCCCAGTTGTTTTCATTTTATTCTGATAAATCTATTTTTGTTACTACTATTAATTCTGACTAGGGCGAAAAATCATTTTGATAAAAGTTAATTATCAATTGATTAACAGTCGATAACACAAATTCTAATTCATCGTATTTCTGGTATTAGAAACAAAGAAAAACTGATGGGTTCAACTTTCTCTTATAAGAGTACACTGAATCCTACAGGATGAAAAGATCTAGATTGTAATAGTCATATGAGCCACAAAAATATAACAGTAGTAGCGTTGACTACTGGCTCTTATTGCCACTTAATCCTTGCTTAATCTCTCCAGTTAAGTTACCTAACACTCCCGCTGCTCCTTCACCGATTTTCTTAGCGGCCTCTTCAGTCTTATTGAGTAAACTTTTCCCTGCTTCTGTAACATTTTTTCCCATTCCTTGAAGTGATTCACCTGTTTTGTTTAAGGCAGATGATGTATTTTGTCCTAGTTCTGAGGCAGTTTGGTTAGCTGAAGCTGACATACTGCTTGCAGCATTTGAGGCATTCGTAGTCAAGTTTTGTGCATATAGGCTGTTTGCTGAGGTAGCGAAAGCCAACATTAAAACCACAGTTGCACTGATGATTAATTCTTTATTCATAAGCTTTAGATGTTCAAATTTTTACTTAAGGATTATAGTTTCGACCTTCATTCCTTTTGGTTTAAAGGTGTCTTCAGATTAATTATCAGATTCCCTTAGAACATCTCAGTTTTATATTCTTCAAGAAGTTCTTTTGGCGTGTGACGACAATTTTTTTCATTGATATGTCTATCAAGCAAGTCCAAAAGCTTTGAAATCTTATCAAAATGATTTTTAGTTGTCATGGGCTGAGCTAAGCTATGGACAATAAACTTGATAAAAGCTTGGAACTTTTGCTCAAGTTCGATGGAACTCAAGTGCAATTCAAGTTAGTCTGGTTAATGGAATTATCTATTAAATTTACTCCAATCCATTTATGATTCTAAAAGCACCAGGTACTTTGAGGACGTATTATACGCTACCGTAAATGAAATAAATTTTTCGATTTTACGATACTCAATTAGGATTGTTTTAGATGATTTCACAATGTGTTTCTATTGTAAGATACTGATAGGAAGATAAGTCTTTAAGTAATAAGCAATTTTGTTCGTTTCTTACATAGTTTCATCTAAATCTAAAAGGTGATTTGACAAGAATGGTGTGTACTTAGTCACGTATAAGCAGTACGGATGCGCTTAGAAAGCTGATGCTATCTAATGAAAGATGTGAGGTCTAATCCATTCAATGAAAGTTGCGAAGTTTAAAGAATGACGGTCAAGAATGTAATTTGGAAGTATCTTGATGTATTTGAACTGATTCTTAAGCTGGAATGATAATACGGGATCGATAAGAATTTTACTTGCAACCAGATTAGCATACTCGTCCGGAGACATTTGGTCTCCATAAAGAGAATAATTTGATAGTCTTCCTCCCCCAATTATCCTTCTTAAGCCGTTTTTGATGCATATTTGCTTTCTAGCGGACATCAATGCCGTGCCAATACCTCGGCGACGATATGAAGAACTAGTGACAATGTCATCAGCATAGAGACTATCGCCATTTGGGTTATGGGCGGTAAGGTTATCGTAACCAACAATATCATGCCATGAATGCTGTCGATATTGAGGCTTCAATGATACAATAAGATTAGTTGCTGAGCCAACAATTTGTCCATCCATTTCAGCACAAAATTGTCCCTCCGGAAATACGTGCAAGTGTTTTTCTATGAACAAGGGTGCATAAAGCTCACTGGACGCCACTTCCGGATAAGCTTCACGTTGAAGTTGAAGTATTTTCTCTATATCAGTTTCACGTATATTTCTAATTGAAACTTTCGTACGATTGATAAGGCTTCAGAATAGATAACTATTTCGCAGGTAAGTGCTTAAATCAATGTAAAAATACGTTCTTATTTTAAGAATATCCTAAGCGTAATTTCAAGCCATAATCATGGCCAAGTTAATCATTCTTAGAAACGTTATATCATAAATTGATAATTTCAAAGGTGCCGTCGCTGTTTGATTATAATAAACATCGGCACGTCAAGTAAAAAGACTCTTGATACTACTTCGATAATTGTTCAGCATCCATATACTAATGACTTGGAAATCGCCGAAAAAAATTGGGATACACTTGTACCATTACGATGTTCCAACCTATTATTATTAAAACGCATCTTAATAGTCGATAAATTTAATTATTATTCATAATACTAGTAACTCGATGCTCACTAGTACTTCAAAATATGTCACACTTGCCACAGTATTATATCTCGTTGCATTTTTTGCTTTTGCTTCGGGACTTGTAAATTCTATTATAGAGGGTGCACGATCAAGACAATTTATTATTGAATCAAGATCAATACAAACTGTAGGAGAAACCATTGTAATAGTAATGATTCTATTTATGGGGATGTTCGGTGCATATTTGCTATATAATTCAGGTAAAGCTGCAACACAAAAGAGTCAATGGGCATATTTGGGGTCAGGGTTTATTGTTATCACCATTGCCTTAATGATTGCTTTCTTTATAGTAAAGATTAAGACAGGCGTTTAGGTCCATTTCAAAACTCCATCCTTCATAATAAAATTTTCATGATCGAGTTTTGGATGTCTAAGAACCGTTATTGAAAGATCGTCTTGATTTTTAATTTTAACGTAAAAATTAAATGAACTTTTCATACTGAGTAGTCTATTACTTGTGACTCGTTCCTTTCCCCTATACCGAATCATACTAGTTACCAAAAATGGGATGTTATTTTCTGACGTATGTTTTAAAATTATCATGAGGACAAAGTATAATAGCTGATTTAGACTTCCAATATTCCCATTGTTTTGGTTTGGTACAAGTCTGTCGTAAAAAAGATTATAAAATGAATTTATAGAATCAAAAATAACTATAGAACATTCGTTGATTGATTTTATAATGTCTGCTGTGATAACACCAAAAATATCTTGAGATGGTAGAAAAATTTTCAAGGTGTTTGATTCAGATTGATAAAAATGTTCATCTATTTTCTCTATTTTCATGGCAGGAATCAAACCGGCTCTAGCATATGCAGTAAATGCCGCATCAAAATCCAAATAGAATATCTTGTGATGTTTGTCGTTATTATCCTTAGATTGGAGTTCTGAAATAATCGAAGCAATTAGACATATTTTAGCATAAGTGTCGTCAAAGATCAACGTATTAAATCCTCCCTTATCCAGCATTTCTGAAATCATGATTTTTATTATAATGAATTATTAAAAGGGGTTATAATGGATTATGATGATACCAAAGAAAATGATATAGACGTAATTCGTAAAGATTTTCCTGTCACAAAAAAAAAGATCTATATGAACTGTGGCTCATTTGCTCCAATGCCATTATCTACAATAAAATCAATCACTGATTTTCTAGTAAGGTGCTCAGAGGAAGGCCCTGATTCTACATCTGTACAAGAACATATAACAACACTAATGAAAGAGCTTAGGGATAACTTGAGCCGACTCATAAATTGTGATCCCGAAGAAATAATCTTCACGCAAAGTACTACTGAAGGGATAAATCATGTGGCATCTGGTATCAAATGGAAAAAATCGGATGCGATTATTGTACGAGGTGGCCTTCATGAACACTATGCTAATTATTTCCCATGGTTGAATATCTCAAAAAAATTTGGTGTGAAACTTGAGGAAATTAAGATAAATGACAAGGGCTTCTTTGATCTCGATAAGATTGATAAGGTTGCAAAGAACAGGAATGCAAGGCTGATAACACTCAGTCATGTTCTCTATAATAATGGGGCAATAATGCCTGTTGAAGAAGTTGGTGAAATTGCAAAAAGGCATCAGATGCTGTATTCAATAGATGCTGCTCAATCCGTTGGTACTATTGACGTAGATGTAAGAAAAATTGGATGTGACTTTCTAGCATTTCCAGGTTTTAAGTGGATATGCGGCCCATCAGGTATCGGAATCTTTTATTGTAAAAAGGAATCAGCCCACATGTTAACTCCGAGGTATATTGGAGGAGAATCTGCAATAATAACTGAAAAAAAAGATCTCATATATACAGAATCTCCACAAAAATTTCAAACAGGATTCAGAAACTATCCTGGAATTGCAGGTCTTTTATCCTCAATAAATTACATCCACCGTTTGGGAGTTAGTACAATAAGGAAAATGAACATGAAAATAGCAAACGAACTTGTACAGGATCTTGGAAGAATTCCAGGAATCTCTATCTTCGGACCCGAAGATGAAAAGATCAGGTCATCAATTGTATCTTTTACAATAGACTCGGTAAATCCGAAGACAATAGTATCTGGCCTAGAAGACCGGGGCATAATTGTTGCAGAGAGAGATATTGTTGGAGGTGGCAAGAAAAAGGCGGTGCGAGCTTCTCCACATTTCTTTAATGACCTAAATGAAGTATCGACGTTTGTCCAAAATATAAAAAATATTCAAAACATGTTGGGTTGATTTTTCTTGTCCTTTCCTGCCTGACCTTCTATAACAATCATAGTCAGCGTCGACCTGACTTTATCTATTCTTCTAACATGCCATGTTATCGTTTCTCTTAATTTGTCCATAGTATCTGCAGATATCTTTACAATAATATCATATACTCCATATACACCGCTTACTTCACTTACTCCCGGGAGCTTCTTAATTTCTTGTAATATTTCTTCTTCTGAGCCGAGATCACAATTTATTAAAACATAAGCTGTTGGCATACTAATACAATAGTTCTAGGAAGTATTAAAACTCGATGTAAATTAAGGAATTTAATGCTATTACTCTTAGATTGAAATGTTCATTTACTATTGTAAAATCTATTCTATGTTTCCAAACTTCCTATCAACAGCTACAGCTCTTACGGGAGAACCTGATGCTCCAGATAACTTTAACGGCATCAGTATTAGAGTAAAATATTGATCCTGTACTTTTTCCAAATTACACAGATTCTCCACTACTAATACCTGATTAGATAGTAGTATTTTATGTACCGGAAAATTACTATCTATCCCCCTATCAATACTGGGTGAATCAATACATACTGCATTTACCTTCTTTTCGGTCAAATAATTTGCAGCATCCTCTGAAAGACCAGGACTATGACTAAAATAATCATCATTATCTATTTCATCCTCCCACGATGTTGAAAAAACTATACTGTCAGCCTGACCTATTTTTGCATTAGATGCCATGATATCACTTTTTGTTATTAGTTGATCTAAACCCTTTTTTATCCTAATTAGGATAGCATTAGAAATGAATCTGTTGACTGCTATTTTATCAATAGATGAAAAATCGTTCACAAAATGAGATGGAGCATCCATATGGGTACCTGTATGAGTACTCATAAAGATAACTTCCGAATGATACTGATGCACATCCATTTTAGTCCAGGTAATAAATTTGGGCAATGGAGAACCTGGAAAGACTTTAGTGTCATCTCTTATTTCTCTGGTTAAGTCTATTATCATCAAGTAATGATTCTTATGATTTATTCATATTTCTTTTGCCTCTACGACTGGATTTCACAATGCCATTTATGATGATAACACTCAAAAATCCAAATGATCCTATCAATACATAGAGGACACCTCTATGTGCCATTTCAGTTAATTCATTGATTATCTGTTCTAAGGACATTGAATTAAGTTAATTAGAGAGCAAACAAATAAAATATTTACTATGGATAATACACCATGTTCTATTAAAAATCAATTAACGCGATTGAGATTTAACATTTTTCGATTATTTTGAATGCAGTTTACTTTTGCTTGTTCTAATCACCTATTTTCAACCAATCCCAAACTTCAATTCCTCTAATCGCACACTGTTTTCTAATGATCTGCCTTGCCCTACTCGCAGCTTCATACTCATCCATCGATTTTGTTCTCAAAAACTGTATCAATAATTCTTCATAAAGTTTTTTTGCTCTCTGCTCTGAAAATTCTTTAAATTCTCTTTTAGTTTTTGTCTTATTTGATGTTTTAGCCTGCTCCTGCCCTTTATCATCCGGTTGATTGAAGCCTTTTAGCTCGGCATATTCAAGTTTACAATCATGACAGTCTTGATCAAAAAAAGTCTTATGAATATTACAGGGACACAATTACGTAAATATTGTCCAAAGTTAGATTTAAGGAAAGTGTCGAAGTTGGGGACTTACCAAATATAGTAAGAATAGACGGCTAGGAGATTTTATATCGAATTCTTGGTCTTGGTGACCTTAAATTTGAGACTGATTTTTGTAATTAATAGATACAGTAACGAGGAGGCAATTAGACTGGGCACCGTGGAACCTATCGTGGGTAGCTGCGATACATATATGGGCGAAAGCTGAGAGAGAAGAAAATATAATAATGCTCCAATTGCCCATGCTATTACAGCAGGATATCCGACTTTAATAAGGTTGTTACCATACATCATATCATTGTGATATTTACCGTGTTTGATAACAAAATAGTCTGTCAACAAGACACCAAATAAAGGGATAAAAAGAGCTCCTATCAACAATAAGAATTGTCCATACCCTTCAATCGAGATAAGTGTAGCCAAAATAGTACTCACTATGGAAAATCCGATAATTAGATGTCGCTGGTTTAGATTCTGAAAGATACTCTGCGACGAAATGGCTGCAGAATAGATATCTGCAAAAGCATTATCAATCTCGTCGACAATCATAACCAATAGGATAAAACCAAATAATATCGCTTGAATTGAGACAATTATCGACGAGATATCAGTTAATCCAAACAACAATCCACCTAAATAAAAAATAATATTTGTTAACGAAAATCCAATTAGTGTTCCTACAGCGGCTCTCTTACTTGACTTGGCAAATCTGCTGTAATCTGAAACTAGGGGCATCCAGGAAATTGGCATGGCTATTACAATATCAAGTGCGACAAAAAATGACATTCCTCTACCCGTATCAGCTATGACATTCGAAAGATTTTGAAATAATAGGGTTACTAAGATTATAATTGATGAACCATAAACTATCCATATTGCAAACTTTGATAGCCACTGCTTTACTAAAAATAAAGGACCAAAAATACCGAACAGTGCAATAATGATTCCAAATAAAATATTCCATACAAAGGTAACGTGTATATTTGTTAGCTGTTGAGCAGCTTTTGAAAGTATAAGAATCTCAAACGTAGTCCATCCAATCAGTTGTATTATATTTAGAATTGCGGCTAGATATGAGCCGTACAATCCAAAAGCCGGTCTTATTCCAATAAGTGATGGTATAGCATTGTCGCTTCCTATTTTTCCTGTGAGCGATAAGAGTACAGAGCCGACAATGGAACCAACTATGATTGCAAGCAGTGCATAGTAAAAAGGAGTATCCGACAGTAATGCTCCCGCAGAAAAAACCAATAATCCAACTCCAAGACTCGACCACAAAATAAAATAGTCAAAGGCCCCAAGAATTCTATGTTTTGAGGGCACAGGATCGATACCCCACTGTGGCAAAT
>DAIRDV010000002.1:0-21785 GCA_036795955.1 Nitrososphaeraceae archaeon
CGCATGAGATGTAATCGGCTTCATTGTTTTGATAGTCTTTAGTCCTTGAGGTTCTTCTATTACTATTGACGATCTTTGCTTCTTAATTGGACCCTTCTTATCACTCTTCTTTCCTTTCTCTTCGGCTGCTGGAGAGTCCTTGGAAGTCTTCTCCTGATTTCCTATTGATTTTTTCTTGGCTCCTCCCATAGTAACATCAAAATCGGGCCCAATTTATAATTCTATGGAATAAAGGATATTCATTTTCATGTCATATGAGCAGCTTTCATTTATCAATGGATAATTTTGAACTTGGCGTAAAATAAAATATTTTAAAACACCCTCCAATAACAAATAACGTTGGATTTTTCCAGTATCGTCGATATTTTGGAAGAAATGGAACAGACTGCAAGTAGACTGCAACTTACTGACCATTTGGTTACACTTTTCAAAAATAATTCTTCAGATCTCATCGATAAAATAATTTATCTTATTCAGGGAAAAATTAGACCTGATTACGAAGGCATTGAAATGGGAATAGCAGAAAAGATGATTATTCGTATGATTTCACAAATATCAAATATTTCAATAGACAAAGTTAATCAAAAATATAACAAGATAGGAGATCTGGGAAGCGTTGCAGAGGAAATAATGAAGAATAAAGTTCAGACGACTCTTTTTAAGGAGCAAGTTACTATTGATAGGATCTATCTAATTTTCGACAAGATATCGAAGATAACCGGTAAGGGTTCACAGGAAATAAAATTGAGATTGTTTACAAGTCTTTTTAATGATGCTACACCTAAAGAATGCAAGTATATTATTAGATTTGCCTTAGGAACATTAAGACTTGGGATTGCCGATATTACTATTATGGACGCCTTGGCTATAGCTTATACATCTGATAAAAAAAATAGAAAAATTTTAGAAAACGCATATAATGTTTCAAGTGATTTGGGAAGAGTTTCCAAGATATTGGCACAGGACGGTATAAAGGCTGTTACTGCAATTAAGATAGAACTATTCATACCCATAAGACCAATGCTAGCGGAGAGAGTTCGAACCACTGAAGAGGCACTAGAAAAGGTCGCTGGAAGAGGAGCTGTTGAATTCAAACTAGATGGAGAAAGAGTACAGATTCATAGAAAGGATAAGAAAGTTCAAATTTTTTCAAGAAGCCTGGAAAACATCAGCCACTATTATCCCGACGTAGCCGAGGCCTCTAAGACTATTAGCTTGAGAAACTTTATTATTGAGGCCGAAGTGGTTGCAGTCAATAAGTATACAGAAGAGTATCTCCCGTTTCAAGAGCTTATGCACAGACGGCGTAAATATGATATAGCAAAGAATATGGAAGAATATCCCGTTTCTATTAATGTGTTTGATATTCTCTGGGCCTCATCCAAAGACAAAACCAATCTTCCATATGAAGATAGGCGGAATCTACTTAAAGAGATAATTACTAAATCAGTAGATCACAAAATAACTCTCATACCACAAAAGATTGTCACTAATACGGAGGATCTTGAGAAATTTATGGCCAAATCTATAGAACATGGCTCTGAGGGTTTGGTTGTAAAACAGATTAGCAGTACTTATAGAGCGGGGGCAAGAGGTTTCGCCTGGATAAAAATCAAAAGAGAATATAAAAGTGAATTAGTTGATAGTTTGGATCTCGTTGTAGTTGGCGGAGTGTATGGTAAGGGAAGAAGGGTAGGAAAATATGGCGCGCTATTGCTTGCAATATATGACAAAAAAGAGAACGCTTTCAAAAGTGTATGTAAGGTGGGGAGCGGTTTTACAGACGAGGTATTAGAAGAACTATTTACAGAATTGGGAAAACATGTAATACCCAAGAGGCATCCGCATGTTTACTCGAAACTTGAGATGGATACGTGGTTCACACCCACAGTAGTAATAGAAATAATTGCCTCGGAAATAACATTAAGTCCCGAATATGATGCGGGTATGAATTCTATTAGGAACGGTTTTGGATTGTCACTAAGATTTCCGAAATTTACTAAGAAAATACGACTTGACAAAAGTCCTCAAGATATTACAGATGAATCTGAACTAATCCAAATGTACAAGAAACAGAGGAATGTAAAATTAAAGTGAAAGTCTAATCCAAATGTTATTGTTTCTAGCAGATTGCTGGCTTTGCATTAACTACCAATTTAAAATTATTCAAAATATCTTTACATCTATTTCTAATAGTTACTTCAGTAACACCAGCAAAATTGGATACATCAATCTGTAATAGGTTTACCCCCAAAAGTACTGATGCGAGGTAAATATATGCGGCAGCTAATCCATTGGGTGCTTTTCCATCGGAGAAGAAATTATTGTTTGTTTTCTGAGCAATTTCTAATGCCAGTCTCTCAATTTTTGTATCTATTTTTGCGATATTAGCGAGTTTCGAAATATAGTTGTCTATTGCAAAGGTTGAAAGACTCGATGGCGACAGTGAGAATGAAGATGACACAGTCTGCGGTTTGGTCACTGACTCTGAATGTGAATTTTCTAAAGTGCTTGTAATTGGATGAGAATTTTCTTTAACTTTCATTTCATCTATCTTGGTCATTTCCATAACCATAGATCTGTAGTATCTTGAAGCCAGTTTTACGCTTGACTTGTCGAACTCAGATATGCCTGCTGCCTGAACAATCTCTTCTATAGATCTAACTACGCCACATCTCTTGCAAGCCAAATAGATAGTCGCTGATGCTATACATGTGATAGATTTTCCCTTGGCCTTGCTATTGTTTTCGAAATTACGGTATATCATCGAAGCAGTCTCATTGATCGTTTTTCTAAGACAGAGAACAGAGCATACTTCGTTAATCTTTGAGAGTACATTAGATAATCTTCTTTCTTTTGAGGAGTTAACTCTCAATCTACTGTGCCATCTTCGGGATCTATTCATGAGTTCAACATTTTGGTAATCAATGGCCCGTCCGCTATAGTCTCTCGATGTATTACCTATTTCGGTCCTTAAACCGAAATCATGGAGTGATAAACTAGTCGAGCCACTAGCCCTAGTGCTTTTATTTCTTTCTTCAAAATCAGTGGAGTTATTTTCTGGACCATAATAGTCTACCTGTTCCATAACAACGCATCCACATTTGTTGCATACATATTCGCCCTTACCATAATCAAGTATAATTTTCGATTGACACTCGGGGCACTGGGAACAATACTCAACAGATGTCACATTTTTCTCCTCCTTTTCATTCTCCCTCTTTTTCTTGATGAATTAAATTGTTGATTGCGTGCATTCGATGAGAATACTTTTCCACCAACAGAATATTTTGAATCAACTGAAGGGATTACAGAAGCATAAGGTGATTTTACAGATCCTATTAATTCAATAATTTTTCCAATTTTAATTCCTTTATCATCTACAAGTGCCTGACCAATCAATTTATGACTAATTTGTTCATCAACTTTGACTATCAGTCTTCCACTCTTGGCCAAGTGGAGGATTTCACCTATTTTTTCCAATGTATAGTAAGACCTAATACACACTCATTATCATTTTAATCTGTCAATAAAAGTTAGTTTCATGATAAATAAATTCTATCATTGGCGACTTGGATTATTCAAGGACGATTTATTGAAAATGAAATCTTGGAAATCCAGGTATATTCAATGCTTCTGTTGTCTTGCCTCAATCATCATCTTTGCAATTAAATTAATTATGGACGACTTCTTCTCTTTTTTTGAAATCATAATATAGCCGGATTTTACAAAAGCTCTTCTTGGGTATCGAGCTTGATCATTTGTTTCTTCTTCCGAGAAATCCAATTCCAGGGTTTTTGATGCGGATATAAGCTCCTGCATTGTAGGATCGTATACAGAATTACTCTTGCCTACTTTTCGACCCTTTTTTCGCGACAAATTCTTGTTAAAATAATCAAGCCATATTATCTGATGATCGTAATCTTTCAACAAGATGAGTATGTTTTTTCACATAAATAATCATTTTGACAATTTTTGGTAGTGCGGATACTAGAATTGACCAAAACAGTTCTAATTGGCAGTAGATGAACAAATTTATAGCTATTGGGCTTATAACATTCAATTATTTTATATAACCAGAATTCATTACCAAAAATATCCCGCGGTAGCTCAGCCTGGTAGAGCTTTCGGCTGTAGTAGTTGGCATAAATTGCTAAACTCGTGAAACAGCCTATCAGGCTAACATTTGCAGCGACCGAAGAGTCGCAGGCTCAAACAGATTAGATTAAATGCTTTTCTGGGGTAAATCCTGCCCGCGGGATACACTCTATTACGCTTATTTGCGAACATGGTACAAAATAGGGCCTTTTGTAACAACAAACCTACTTCCGTGTGTTATTGTTAAATTACCCGACCAATGAATATTCTATGTTGAATAACTCTGAACATATTGAACCACACATAAAGGAATCCAATCATATCAGAGACTTTGTATTTGGATTTGGTGACGGAATAAATACTTCACTTGGCATTGTTGCTGGCGTCGGGGGGGCAAACAGTTCGGCTGATTTTATTATATTAGCGTCTCTCGTAGGGATGTTCACAGGTGCAAAAGCAATGGCAGTGCAAAATTATCTGGCAGTTAAATCTCAAAGAGAAATTCTAGAATCTGAAATAAAACGAGAGGAATTTGAAATTGAAACAGTTCCTGAAAAAGAACGATTGGAAATTGAAGAAATTTATCGTGCAAAAGATTTCGACGAAGATTTGTTAAAGCAGGTGACAGATAAAATTACTTCCAATAAGAAAGTTTGGCTCAAAACAATGTTAACCGAAGAATTAGGATTAAACTTGGATATCGTCGGAAACCCCATCAAAGGAGCACTCATCATGTTTGCTTCTTTCTTAATTGGAGGAGTATTACCAATATTACCGTATTTGTTATCTAAAACAGGTTTTATTCCCATTCATTTTTCATTGTGGATAGCTATTGCAATTAGTATCGCTTCTTCTTTTCTTATAGGCGCCAAAAAAGCCAGGCTGGCAAAGAAAAATTGGGTCAAAGGTGGAATAGAAATGTCGGGTTTGGGAACAGGTATAGCCCTACTAGGATATGGAATTGGTGCTGAATTGAATAGTGCAAACCTGCTTAATTATTAGCTACAACAAACTGATGAATTTGCCTAGAAATAAATTCAATGTTTGTGTTACACTGGTAGCAAATTCTGTCGATAAGTTACCATTTTTATTTACAAAGGCCGTAAAAAAAGAAGCAAATTATGTAGAAATCAGATTTGATCATATTATATACAAAGATATTGATAGTGCTTTGGTACTCTCCAGTGAAATTAAGAATAAAGCAATTTTTACACTAAGATCGAAAAAAGAAGGTGGATTTTTTGATGGAACTCACAGAGAACAAGTATCTCTATTAAAGAAAATGGCCAGAGCCAAACCAATGTTACTTGACATAGAATACTCAATTGTCAAGAAAGATAGCGAGTTTTGGAAATTCTTAAAGTATAACAAAGTCCCAATACTTGTATCATCTCATGATTTTAGAAAAACTCCAGAAGTAACATCGCTTTTGGAAAAAATTAGAGACATGAGAAAATATAGTAATTATGTAAAATTGGTTACTACTGCAAGATCTTTTAGGGATAATCTTAATTTTCTTTCACTCTACGACAATAATAAGAATACAAATCTAATTGCATTTGCGATGGGAGAACTCGGAGTATTATCTAGATTATTATGTATGTTATATGGAGGTGCGCCTTTTACCTATGCCTCCCTTGACAATGCCGTGGCTCCTGGCCAACTCGACATTGTCCTGATGAAAAAAATCTTTGAAAGAGTTGGAAACAAACTGAAAAATAAATGAGTCTTGATTTTAGAACATATTGTATAATTGGTGATCCCGTAGACCATTCCTTATCACCTGCAATACATAATGCTGCATTTAATTCTCTTGGGCTAAATTGCAGTTACATCGCTTTCAGGGTACAGGAGGAACAGTTAAAAACTTCTCTTGATTCCCTCCGCGCAATAAATATTGGTGGATTCAATGTGACAATGCCGCATAAGATCAGAATTTTAGAATATGCGGATAAGTATGATAAAACTGTAGAGTTGGTAGGAGCTGCAAACACGGTTAATAACGAAGGTGGGAAATTTTGTGCATATAACACAGATGTAATTGGATTTATTAAGCCGTTACACAAACGAGGAATTAATTTAAGCGGTTTTGAGGTAACTGTCTTGGGAGCAGGAGGGGCAGCGAGAGCAGTAGTCGCTGCATTGGCTGGCGAGCAAGGAATTGCAAATATCAATATTTTCAATAGGAACATTGAACGATCCAAAGAATTGGCTAAAATGATTAAAAATTTGGGATTAAACGGATCTATTGTTTCCTTAGACAATATTCAGAATATAGCTTCAAAATCAAATCTTATTATAAATACTACTCCACTTGGTATGAAGGATGAGCAGAGTTTGATCAAGTCTAGCAGCATAAGAAAGGACGCAATCGTATATGACATTGTGTACAAGCCTATTATTACAAATTTGCTAGATAATGCAAGGACGGCCGGTGCCACATTGATTTACGGTTATGAAATGCTGCTAGAACAAGCAATTGCATCATTTAAGATATGGTTTAAACGTGATCCGCCCATTGAACCTATGAAAAATGTACTATTTGGGAAATTTGGTGAACCTGCATGACTGTAAAGGCAACGTCAATAGTTCATGGTGCTGTGTCCATTGTTAATGCCATTGCAACAGGTTTTGGCTCTGCAATGGGAATTTCCCTCACAGTGAAAGTTGAAATAGAATCAAAGAAGGGATCCGGAATAATCTTTCAAAAGGGAGGAGGTAGTGCCATGATAAAAAAGATAATTTATGACATGATCCCATCAAAATATCTAAACAATAATCAATTATTAATTAATATAAATTCAGAGATACCATCAGGTATGGGTTTGAAAAGTTCAAGTGCAGTCTCAAATGCCGTTGCTCTTGCATGCAAATCACTTTTGAATAAGAATATGGACGATGAAAATATTCTGAAAACTGCCATTAATGCATCGTTTTATGCCAAGACAACAATTACCGGCGCATTTGACGATTCCACTGCGTGTTATTACGGTGGATTCGTTACCACGGATAACTACAAGCGAAAAATATGTAAAAGAGAAAATTCACCTACAGATATTTGCGCAGTGATTTACTTGCCAAATAATAAAAAAAGAGGAGACATTAAAAGACTTAAAGTACTATCGGAAATTTATTTGGAGGCATTTCGTCTGGCTAACTCAGGGCAATATTGGAAGGCCATGACGTTAAACGGCGTGTTAACATCATGCTTACTATCAAATAGTTACAATATCACTAGAACGTGTTTAGAAAATGGCGCCTTGGCAGCCAGTATATCTGGCAACGGTCCCTCAATTGCAGCAATTGCATATATAGATCAAGCGCAAAAAATTAAATCAATATTATCTGATTTTGATGGCCGGGTCATTGTTTCAAATTCAAACAACGAAAAAGCATCTGTTGTGAGAGAGATTGGGTAGCATAATTGTATCAAAGTCTATCCTAAACGGTTCCGTTAGGTGCCCGCCCAGCAAGAGCTATACTCATAGAGCTGTATTTGTTTCGTCGTTAGCTGATGGAATATCTCATATTGTCAATCCTCTGCTTTCAAGGGACACGATTGCGACAATCGATGCGTGTAGAGCATTTGGTGTAAAAATAAGTAAAGTCGAAAATGAATTAATAATTTCAGGGAAAAGTACTCTCAAAATTCCTGATAACGTAGTCAACGTAGAGAACTCAGGAACCACGATGCGCTTTGTGACAACGATCTCATCATTGCTTGACGACGGATATGTAGTAATTACAGGAGATGAGAGTATTAGAAAGCGACCGATGCGACCGTTATTGTTAGCTCTTAGGCAGCTTGGAATTAATTGCTTCTCTATAAGAAAGAATGACAGAGCTCCTATAATAGTGCAAGGTGGAGGAATTATAGGCAAAGATGTTACAATTGATGGATCTATTTCAAGCCAATTTATTTCAGCAATTCTTATTTCTGGAGTTTGCGCTAAATCAGAGATATCTCTGAGAGTAACTGGAAAACAAGTATCAAAATCATACATAGAATCTACTATTAATGTTATCTCTAAATTTAGAGGAAAAATAAAATATTCAAAAGATTATAGAAACTATCACATCTTCAACAATAGATACATACCTAGTACATTCATTATTCCTGGAGATTTCTCTACTGCTGCATTGTTGCTAGCTGCAGGTACACTGGTCGGGAACAATATAAATATTAGTAACCTAGATTTTTCGTTACCACAAGGTGATTCAAAAATTCTTAATATCCTGAAGAAAATGGGCTCAAAAATTGTTATCGACAAGCAAAATGGTATGGTGAAGGTTCATGGAACAGAAGATCTTGATGGAGGCGAGTTTGATTTATCAGATACTCCGGATTTGCTCCCTGTTGTGGCTATCTTATCTTTGAAGTCAAGGAATCCTGTAAGGATTTACGGAGTCTCGCATACACGTTACAAGGAAACAGATAGATTGAAAATAATTGCATCAGAATTAAAAAAACTTGGAGCCAAAACTCGAGTATCGAGTGATGAAATTAGGATAGAGTCACCAAAAAAACTCAAGAATGCTCGACTTAATTCACACGATGATCACAGGCTCTTTATGGGTTTCACAATCGCAGCAATGATGACAGAAAAATCTCATGTTGAGGGTGTCGAATCAGTTGACGTTTCTTACCCATCATTTGTACAAGACATGAAAATGCTTGGAGCAAAATTCAGTTAACTTTGATCTCAAGTTCATCCCCTCTGAAGACCTTTTTAATTGATGCGACAAAATAGGATAAAGACAATATATATGATACACGAGTGGATTTAATATCTGTAAAATGACTGGTAATACTTTGGGCGAACAACTCACCTTAACCAGTTTTGGTGAGAGTCACGGAAAATGTGTTGGGATGGTACTCGATGGCTGCCCCTCTGGACTCCCGCTATCTGAATTAGATTTGCAGGTTGAATTAGATAAAAGAAAGCCCGGACAGTCAATAATTACTACCCAGAGAAAAGAAGAAGACAAAGTAGAGATACTATCAGGAATTTTTAATGGTTATACAACTTCTGCTCCTATTTGCGCAATAATATGGAATAAAGATTCAGATTCAAGAGCATATGATGTTATAAAAAACAGTCCCCGTCCTGGTCATGCAGACTATCCTGCATTCATAAAGTATGGCGGCTACGCAGATTATAGAGGAAGTGGCAGATTTTCTGGAAGATTGACAGCAACCATGGTTATGGGTGGAGCAATAGCACAAAAGCTCCTAAAGTACTCACTTGGAATAGAAACGATTGCGTATACCACGCAGATAGGAAAAATTAATTGTAAATCACCGCAATACGAACAGGCAAAACTAAATAGATATTCAAATGATGTTCGATGCCCAATTCCTGAAATTGCAGAAGAAATGAAAAACATTATTCTTGATGCAAAGAAAAATGGCGATTCGCTAGGAGGGATTGTTGAATCAATTTCTACAGGATTGCCGGTTGGTTTGGGAGAGCCTATTTTCTCCTCATTAGAATCCGATCTCAGCAAAGCACTATTCAGCATTCCTTCAGTAAAGGCAATAGAATTCGGTTCAGGATTTTCAGGAGCAGCTCTGAAAGGCTCTGAAAATAATGATGAATATGTGCTATCTGACGATAACACCATAGTAACTAAGACTAACAATTCTGGTGGAATTTTGGGTGGATTGACTAATGGAATGCCCCTAGTAATAAAGATAGGATTTAAACCGGCTTCATCCATTGCAAAAAAACAGAGAACAGTTGACTTAACTACAAATTCAGAATGCGATATTATTGTTCCTGGAAGACACGACCCCTGTGTTGTTCCCCGAGCGATACCCGTGGTAGAATCATTAGTTTCATTAGTTTTAGCTGACCATGCACTAAGATGGAAGCTCATACCACCTGTGTTAGGCGATCGAAAATAATGAACGGCAAACAAGAGCGTCAATTGGAAAAATTGCGGGAGGACATGCGACTTGTAACAGCAGATATAATAAAACTTGTACAGAAAAGGATGAGGATAGCAGGTGAAATTGGGGATATCAAGAATAATCTAATGATGAATATAGAGGACATTACTGTTGAACAAGATATAGCAAGGTATGTTAACGATTTGGGAACACAAGGAGGATTGAAAAGGGAGTTTATTGGTAGATTATTGAATTTGTTATTTTTGGAATCAATAGGAATTCAAAAGTCAAAACTCTCGAGTAAAGAACCTAAGATAGATCATATGGTCATGTTTCTTAAGGCAAAACAACTAGAGTCCGAGGGGAAAAAAATAATCCACCTAGAAGTTGGAGAACCTGATTATTTGCCTCCCGCAATAGTAAAGAATGAATTATCAAAGACTTTTGAAAAAAAACGATTTCACTACACCCAGACCGCTGGGATTCCAATCCTAAGAAAGTCAATAGCAAAGAAAAGGTCTGTAAAGGAAGAAAATGTAATTGTTACTCCGGGTGCCAGGTTTGCAGTTTTTAGTGCAATGGTATCTACACTTTCCGTGGGCGATGAGGTAATTATTTCCGAACCTGCATGGCCGGCTTATAGAGATTGTGCAAATTTTATTGGTGTAAAGGTCAAGGCCGTCAAGACCAAAGTTAATCAAAATTGGGATTTAGATCTGGATCAATTAGAACAGATGATAACTCCAAATACCAAGATGATAATTTTGAACTCTCCAAATAATCCAACTGGCAAAATAGTTCCTAAACAACAGATTGAGGCGGTAATTGCATTAGCTGAAAAAAATGATATATATGTTCTTAGTGATGAGGTGTATTCCATGTACTCCTATGTTCCCTATAAGAGTATTCTCGATTTTGAATATAACAAAAGTATAATGGTATCTTCATTCTCAAAAAGTCATGCTATGACAGGATTTAGGGTTGGATATGCCATCGGCGCCAAGGATATTATAGACAAAATATCAAAAATTCAAGCAGTAGCAATAACAAGTGTAGCAGAACCTATGCAATATGCAGCCGTTGCGGCATTGAATGCTGATGTGAAGAAGAACAAGATTTCGATGAAAAGGCGCCTAGATTTCATAGGCCAGGAACTGGAAAAACTTCCTTGTGATTACATCAATCCAGACGGAGGTATGTACTATTTTGTAAAATTTAACAAAAATGTTGATGTCAATAAGACTATTTTTGAACTATTAAATGAGGGAGTTGCTGTTGCTCCCGGGGCTGGTTTTGGAGAAGCATATTCTGAGTTCATAAGGATTTCAGCATGTCAACCTATTAACTCTCTAAGTGAAGGACTGAAAATTATAAGAAAAATTACGGATTTGTGATAAAATGGTTAAATCTGTAGCAATAGTAGGCGCAGGCAAAATGGGACTATGGTTATGTAACTATTTTTCAACAATGAATAATTACAATATATCAATCTACGATAAGCGAAAGTTTTCCGCGAAAATAGATCTAGATTTGAAAGTTAAAAGTACCAGAATAACTACCTGTAAAACTTTGGCCCAATGCGTCAAAAATGCGGATGTTGTAATTATTTGTGTACCAATCAAGTCAACAGTTTACGTCATAAACAAATGCGCCACACTAATGAAAAGAGGAGCTTGTATAGTAGAAATAACCTCAGTCAAAACAAAAATCTTTAAATCTTTATCTAGAATTCCAGATTCACTCACGGTTCTTTCAATTCATCCAATGTTTGGGCCAGGAGCAAAGAACATTTGCAATACAAAAATATTGATGATACCAATTAGAAATGAAACAAAAGAACAAAAATTAGTAAAATCAATGTTCAAAGAATCGAAAGTGATTGTTATCAAAGACGTAAAATATCATGACAGATTAATGGCAGTTATTCTCGGAATGGTGTATTACGTAAATCTATTGTTGGCTATGACATTAGGTAATGAAAATATTCCCTTGCTAAAGACATTATCCGGGACTACTTTTTACCTTCAAACCCTCCTTTTTGAAAGTATATTAACAGACAACTCATCGTTGATAGCTTCAATACTTGCAGATAACAAGGAGCTATTGCCTTATCTGAAAAAATATAATACTGAATCTGCAAAATTATTAAACTTGATTACTAAAGACAATGGCAATCTTGAGAAAAGAATTAAGAGAATAAGAAAAAATTACAGTAACAAGAAAAATATTAATTCATCGTACGAAAATATGTATTCGATAATATCAATGTTGAACGGTCAAAAGTGATATGTTAATTGAGAATAGAATTCTGAATTGTAAATAACGGGATATTAATTTATGAAAGAAAAAATTTCATTGGATTTACGTTGTGTGAATAGAACTTGTGAAAAGAGAAAATTAGAACTTGATTCGATTGTACAAGTAGGAGATGACTGTATAGAGGGATTTCTTTCATGCAAATATTGCAATTCAGAATATCCGATACTTGATGGGGTAGCATTATTGGTAGAGAATTTTAGCAAGTATTCGAGTCAACGAATCAATACTTTCGGTAAATGGGTTGTAAAATGCAAATCATCCAGAATTAAAAGCTATTTGAAATCAGAGGGTCTAAAGATCCGTGGACCTACGATGAACGATCGTTACGAAGAGAACAGTAGGTGGTATGATTCTTATTTGCACTTTCGTCATGATTTTCCCACAGATGATAGATTGTTATCATTGCTAAAGAAGGAAATTAGACCCGATAACATTTACAAGATGTTGGCAGATGAAAACTTGTGCCTAGATGGAATTGGTTTGGATATAGGTTGCTCCATAGGTTCAAGTACATGTGAACTCTCAAAAAAATTACCATATGTATTTGGAGTGGATCTGTCATTTTCGTTCATATCAGAAGCCAGAAAAATAATGCAAAATAGAAAAATTGACAACATTGAATTTGTTGTAGCTGACGCTCCAAATCTTCCCTTTGATTCGAATTTTTTTCAAAGTATAGTTGCATTAAATGTAATTGATAGAATTAATTTTTGTGAATTGGTTTCAGCCGTAAGTAGTTGTATAAAAAAGCAAGGGAAGTTCATCATAATTGATCCTTACGATATTGTTGACAATAATTCTAAAGATAAACTTGATTCGATACAGGTCAGAAAAAAATTAGAAATTGCAGGATACAAAACTGAATATGGAGAATCACATATTCCTTGGATATTAAAGGTAAACGAAAGATGCTATCTTTTTTATTTTGTAGATCTAGTAGTAGCTACCAGAGTCAATTAGTAATTACTGAGAATTAATAACAATAGTTTTGATGAAAATTCCCCAACAGATTCTTTCAGACCATACTAAACTTTCTTTTTATTATTGCGTAGAGGATTTGCAATGGAATCAAGCGTATTACCAATCAAGAAAAATGCTAGGCCGGTCAATGCTATCATTAGGCCAGGAGGAATTATCCACCACCATAGACCTCTTGCAGCTGCATCAGCTGTGTTTGCGTCACGAAGGATTTGGCCCCATGTGGGCAATGATGGATCGCCCAATCCAAGAAAACTCAATCCGGCCTCAGCAAGTATTGCACCAGGTACTGATATTGCCACACTTGCAAATGTGAGTGGAAGTAATTGGGGAATAATGTGTTTGAAAATTACTTTTAGATCTGATTGTCCCATTAATTTAGCAGCTTCAACGTATTGAAAATTGCGCATCTGCAGTGCAATACTTCTAATAACTTTTGCAGTGCCCATCCAACTAAAAATCATTAAAAAACCAATTATCAAAAAAATGCTCCTCCCAAAAGTAACCATCAATAGAATTAGTAGAGGTAAAGTTGGTAGGGCATAAAAAATATCATTGAAACGCATCATTGCTTCATCTGTTCTCCTCCCTCTATAACCTGATACTACCCCATAAATAAGACCAATTACTATAGAGAATACTGAAACTGTTAGACCTATAAATAATGCTATTGGAGTACCCCAAATGATTCCTGTTAAAAGATCTCTTCTTAGGTCATCTGTTCCCATAATTCCGAACACTCTGCCTCCTAGTATTATTCCGGCATCTTCTACCTTGCTGGAGTTATCGAACAAATAGAATTTTAGCGATATTTGATACTCTCCTTTAAGAACAGTTGGTTTAGTGGAATCTGAAAATAACAAAATTTGGGGTTGAAAACCAGATATTGGAAAACTAAAGCGATTTTGGTACTGGTTTAGGGCTTCTTTTACATCATTGTTGGTAGAAAAAATTCTATCCGAGAATGAACTATTTGCGTTATTTGTCATGGGTAAGGAGGAGTAATAAACAGTAAAGGTATTGTTGTCAGGTCTTTTTACGTCAATTTGCAGTACCGGTGGAACATCACTGTACTTGGCTGAGTAGATAAACATAAAGTCATCTGGAAAACTATCTGATTTCATATTAATTTCAAAGTTATTGTTCACTACATTCATCCCCTCCAATGATTCTGAAGTTATTTTAGCATCGTTCCTACCTAAGGATATGTGTTCAAATTCTTTGGGTCCTAATAAATTGGTCCAGTAAGGAGCTGAAGTTTTTGGGTTATTAATCCAATAATCAGGAACGTTCCACATGAAATATGACTTAATTGGAATTACTAGCGGCGCAAGTGCGCTTAATAACAATAGAAAAGCAATAATAGATATTCCAATTTTACCTCGGCGAGATCTTAATAGACCTAACAATAATAATCTTTTTTGCAAAAAATTAACCCCCTTTAACCCGCGGGTCCAATAGTGTGTAGGCAATATCGGTTATGAAAATTGTTACCAAAAAAATTACTGTAGAGACAAATGTTAATCCAATAATTATCGGTGTATCAAATAATGCTATAGAATCATAATAGAGTTTACCCATCCCAGGCCAATCAAAAACTGCCTCCAATATAATAGCACCTCCAAAAGAACCTGATAATCCCAACCCCACGGAAGTTGCTATAGGAGGTCCGGCATTTCTAAGCGCGTGAGAATACAGAATTTTTCGCCTAGAAATTCCCATAGTTTTTTTTGCATAAATAAAATCCTCGTTAAGGATGTTAATCAAGAAATATCTCACAACATAGGCCCAGGTCCCAAATGAGAAAATTATCAAAGTGATGAGAGGAAGTGCCATATGGTATAATAGATCAAAAATATAGTTAGGATCAGATGGCGATGTTAGAGGAGTTGCCCTTGCTGGGAATATATGAAGAGTAAAAGCGAAGACTAGAATCATAATCATTGCTAACCACCAAGATGGAAAGCTGTTACTCAATATGGCAAAAATGGAATTCAATTTGTCCCACCATGACCCTTCTTTACCTGCAATATACGTACCCAGAAATATACCAATAATAGTAACGCATATGTTTGCTGTCGTAAACAATAACAGAGTCTTAGGAACTTTTTCAAAAATAATATCTCTTACGCTAGTTGATCCAAAATCGGTACTGAAAAAGTGAGAATTCCCCAGATCAAGGGTCATTACACTTACAACCCTATGAACTAATTTTGTTAGAGTAAAAGAGTCTTGATCCAAACCAAATGTTTTAGACTTAAGTTCAATTTGCTTATTTATGTAAGACAGTCTCTCTTCTGAATTTTGAAATTTGAGCGAACCTTGAATCACTTCATCTATGACTTGATTGCGTATGGCATCTACGAGTAGTTTATCAAGCGTTGGCCCAAGTAAGGTTACCGTAATGAGAAGAATTGAGAACAAAACGAGAAACATATTAAATGAACGAAATAGTAATGTTCTTCCCAGGCCCAAATCCTATTACTCACTTATCTTGTCAATATATGTTAATAAATGCATATCATTAATCGCTATCTCTGAATTGCATTATCAGAAATTCGAATTAATGGGATTTTGTCTGTGTTAATCAATAACTTATTTCATAGTTGAGGTATTTGGAACAGCTATAAGAGTACCCTTATAGATATCAGGTTTTAGCGCATAATCGCTTTTGACAAATAATTCAAATTGATTTGGTCCTATGGACATTGCCTTGGTTGTAGTACCATTCATTGTAATAATGAAATTACCTTTATCATCCATCCATTTGGCTTCTCCTTGAGATATAAGGCGATTATTCTTATCCGAGACAAAATACGTCAATGAGGCGTTGCTATCATGGCTTCCTCCAATGGTAACATTACCAGAGATACTCAATGGCAATCCGCTTGTGACCACTTTTGGATGTTGAATCTGCTCAAATTTCGCCAGTTTTGCAGTTTCATAAGCCGACCAGTATCCTTTAGCAAAGGGATACGAATTGTCCCTGAACGCGGTAAGAGTTATCACTCTTCCTGTAGGGTTATAATTCGTTACTTCATAAGGTCCGTTACTAATTATAGCATTATTGTGTTCTGTCAACCATTTAATACTTGCATCATATCTTTTCAAAGCATCGCCTACTGTAACAAAATCCTTCAATGAAGAAGGGACAAATTTTTCGGATCTCATTTTTTCTAATTCCTGTCTTATGGCTTGAGCGTGACTGGGAATTATCAATGATAGCCATTCAATATTCTTTACAGTAGCTTCTGATCTAGTATAAGCGAATGCTCCGTCTTTCACCAACCTCTCAATTGCTGCATTAATTTCCCAAGGAGAGGTCGCCCAAACTGAAGCAAATTCTGCGATTTCTTTGTCGTCAAAGTGCCAATAATCTACGAAGGATACAACGTTAGTATCATTTAGAAATTTAATACCACGAATATACTTTAGGGCCACTTGAGCTTGGGCTGCATATTCAGGATCATATGTAAGATCGGTTGAATTAATTTTTGAAGACCATTCATAGATGAAATAAAATGGATAAATTAAGTCAGCTTTAGTCATTGGTTGGCCGTTTTGCCAATTTGAGTAGATCACATGAAACGTAACTTTGCTCTTTGAAGCATTCGTTCCAACTTCTTGCCATTTTTGACTGACCGGATTCCACGAAATGGCATCTTTGTCTACTGCAAGTCTCTTTTCAGGACCCATAGTTGTAATATTTACCCACTGATTTCTTAATGGGATTACTTCACCATTATAGGGATCTCTTGATGTTGCTGAATCAGATACTAATGATAGAATGTCTCTGCAGTACATATCCTGGCAGCCTCCGACATTATTCCATGCTCCTTGATAGATTTGTTTGACTCCTACGTTTATTGTACTTGAGTTTTTTTCCGATCTTGCATTTATCAAAGATTTGCTTGTAGAAATACCTGCGCCAAAGTCATTTATGAGGCCCTTAATTGATGATGATGCCACATATGGATCGATATTTTGAGCGACAAAAATTCTAACAGATTCTTGTATACCTAATTTGACAGCTTGTCGAACTAATTCATTGCGTTCCTCTTGGGAGGTAAAGTTAGAATATTCAATACGTTGGGTTACGCTATCAAGTGAGGAATTTTGATAATTCCAAAACGAGGGATTAGCCCATCCGGGCATACTGCCAAAATATGGAGCATACATTTGAGACATTGTTGCACTATTATATCTAACAAATACTGAAGTTCCACCGAAAGCTTCGGTATAAATTTGCCAAGATAATTCTTGCGGATCTTTTCCATAGATAATGAGATTTGCTTTGTTTAAATCACCATAATCTCTTACTACGGTAAAACCAATATTTTCAAGCTGGTTTGCAAGAATTTCCCCCATTGATTTTCTAGGCAGATCATCACTTCTTATCATAAACTTGATGGAGATGGGAGCGCCTTTGTACGTCCATTTACCTTCTATCTTTGTTGCGCCGTTTGAATTCAGTGTTTTGTCGATTATTTCTTTAGCAAGATTAGGATTATACTTGAAATTGTAGGCTTCTAAAATTGGAATAACAGTCTCATATTCTGGCGAAGAGATTCCAAACGGATCAATTTCAACACTCCCATAACCGTTTAACACTTCATCAACTACAAATTCACGATTAATCAAGTAATTTATTGCAAAACGAATTTCCTTGAACTGGAAGGGATTTAGAATATCAGGATTTTTTGAAGGAGCAGGATTCAACAAGAATCCAAATGAACCTGCATTTTTCTCGTATATTTTTAAATTAGTATCGTTTGAAATTGATGCCACCGTTTCAAGAGGTATCCTGAAATAATAGGTATCAAGGTTTCCCGTTCTAATCTCTTGTAGCGCGGTATTTCCATCCAGATACTGAATGAATCTTATATTATCAGTATATGCACCTTTTTCATTTGGTCCAGCGGCGTTTAAAGCAAATGATGGGATGGTTAACGTAGCAATAAAAAATAATGCAGTCAGCAAGTTGGATATTCTTGTCAATTGTCTAGAGGTAAAGGCAAGTGATTTATGAAGTTTCTTAATTGAATAGTTGTTCCTTAAAACTAGATAATACACCTTATTGATGATTAAAGTGTGGAACCAGTAGAGTCAAGATACCATGAACATTTATCATTAATACATGAGAAGGGAGTAATTTCAGATGAAGATTATCGACATTTCCTGAAAAGGGGCCTAAAAGTTCTAAGACCTTCCGAAGATTTTGGTCTTCACCATTTGGGTGAAATTTTGCCAGAGATTGTAGTTGGTGCTTCTTCTGAGTATGTTGGCAAGATGAAAGTACCGTATCAAGCCACAAGCTACGTTGCAGCACGAGCTCGACCACAAGGTAATGCCCCTTATATTTACAAGATTGCCGGAAAATCAGGTGGTGGCGTTTTAGATTTATCAGGAGGTATCAAAAAATTGGGAGATAGTGTTTTTGCATCTACTCATAGAATATTGCTTGGGAATAACGCTATGATGGTAAGTGCCGACAACCTTGTCATCAATAGAGAACATATTTGGAATTGGCAATTCTTTGGAAACTCAATAAAAGAATCCCATCCCGAAATCTATGAGGACCTGGTAAACCTGCGCGCAAAACTGGGAGAAAATTCAGTATATCATCAAATTGTAGTAGCAAGATCTGACAAGACATTTCGTAGATTAAAATTAGTTGATCTTTGTCAGAAAAACCAAATAAAAATTCTTGATCCCAAGAATGGAATCAGGGTAATATTCTTAACAAATGATTCCGGATACGATTATTTTTCAAAATTCGTTCCCAAATCAGGTCTAATTGACTATATCATAACCGGAAAGGAATTTGATATGTATTCAGCGATGGTCCATGTTAGACGATTTTTTAATATTAACATAATCCTAAATGACGGTGGCCGGATCATGTCCAATTCAGTGCGAGATTTAGGAATTTTGGGAGAAGAAAGGATCACCCTAGAACCATATCCCGGTAATCAATACATTCCCAGCAACAAACCAATTGAACCCGGATCTATACTCGGTGAACAAGGTATAGGGGTAGATGGAGGAGAAATTCAAAATAGTATAAGAATTCACTCAACAAGAATTTGTGGTGAAGTAGCAAATGTATATCAGTACGTATTAAACGAAGAATTATGCATGGCCTAAATGTGATTGAAACTACCAATATCAATTAAGCCTAGTAGTATTCCTTAAATGATAAAACAATATCTAGTTTATATTGTATGGCATACTCCAGTTATACTAGTGGAATAGTAGAAGAGTAAACTTTTGTTTTGCAACTATCTATCCTGTAGCAGAGCATCATAAAGTTGGGTCATTACATTTGATATTAGTGTTAATGGTTCTTTCTTGGCCATCTAAGCTTACTTTAGTGTTCTTTTATTTTTTTGCGAAACCTTTTTTTTCAGAGCATTGGTCATTTCATCAAAGAGCTTTGCCAAGTCCCAGCCGACATTCTTATAAGAAATGTTACCATGAGTAGAACTTATATGCACATCTATTTCGTATCTCTTCCTTGATCCTTGGACGCTCCTCAATTTAATATGGCAACGGGCCTGTTCTATATCAGGATGAATCCTCCTCATAAATCTAGTGATATTTGCAAACTTGGATTTAGCCAATTCCGCGTCAAATGGTTCATCTGGTAATCCCACGATAAACATGGGAATCTCTTCCTCTATCTTTTCTCCCAAAAGTGCTATAATGTCTCTATAAGTAATTATGCCTTGAACTTCATCCCATAATTTTATTATGCAATAAGTAGACCGCGAACTCAACATTCTATCGCATACAATTTGGACACTTTCATCTACGCCAGCGGTAATTACATCATTATTTACCAATCCAGAAACTTCAATTGAAAGGTTATCCTCAGTATTATCAATACCAACTGATTTTTTACCTATCCTTTCAGGAGGTGACATTATATTCATTATGTCAGTTGAAGTTATGATACCTATAAGACGCCCGTTATCAACTACTGGTAAATGATCAATTCGCTTCCTTTTCATCATTGATTTAGCAGCTGTTACAGTTTTGTGAGAATCGATAACTATGGGATCGCCGGTCATCACACTGGATGCCACAATTCCAAGTTTCTTCTCAGTTAATTGCTTTCGGATTAATTCAACAATCCGCCGAGCTGAAATTTGTCCCTCAATGTTACCATTGCGAATCACGGGCAAAGTTCTCATCCTATAATGGCTCATTATTCTTGCCGCTTCGCCAACTCGGCTTTCAATATTCAAAGCTGGAATAATTTTCCCAACGAACGATGGTCTGGTAGTTTTTATATCTTTATTTCCAATTATATCCCTTATATTCAAAGCAGCTATTTTTCCAGACAAATCAATAAAGATATCATAGGATTCAGTTTCTATTAGAGTGCTTATGATTTTCGACAGTGCCTCATCCTTGGATATTATCAAAGGCGGTTCCATTAATTGTCCAACACTCATTGTGCGAACAGAGTTTAGATGACTATAAATTTTGTTTATTGTCAACTTAATCGTCTATAGTTTCTAAAACATTAAAGGCTTTTAGCCTAATGGCGTGATTGAGCTCTATTGAATTGATTAATCATGAAATCATATTAAAAAATATCTATGGCTTCATACCTCAAAATACCAATGATACAAATGTTGATTAGTGAAAGCAATAATTGATTTATCTTGAAATATAGATCAAATAAATACAGTTTGTCCAGGCATTGCTATTATCAATTTTATTTGCTAATTATCTAACGATCTTTACCTAGAAAGTTTTTTAGAAAGTAAATGTGGTACATCATTATAAAATTAGTCATGCCAAGGTCAAAAAGTCAAGTTTCAAATAAAGGCTCAAAGAGTGAATCCGCTGGAGGTGATGGCACGCTCCCACAATGGGCAGAAGATGAAATTAAAGCTGTGCAATTTGATAAACCCGAAATTTTGACAAGATCTGGATATATTTTGGCTGTTTATGAAGATTTGCACAAAATTGACTTGCAAATATACGAAGCACTTTCTGACGGGAGAACAATAATAGAAGGTTTGGACGTACCTAATAATTTGAAAATTTCGGAATTTCTAAAAGGATTCATTTATGAATTTAAGATAAAAATGTTTAAGGGTGAATTAAGTACAAAGCTAGTTGAATTATTAAAAACAGATTACAATCTTGAAATGAATGCAATATTCAAATTTGAATTAGAAGATCTTCAGCTTATGGATGTAGAATCGGATTTACAGACATCAACAAGTTCTGGTGAAGATGGAGATGAAGATGAATGAATAACCGGTTCAATTTTTAGTGTTCAATAGTTTTCTGAAAGAAGTACCAACAATTGGATTTACTATATAAGGTATCGTATGTTTTAACCATATTCCACCACGCATGTAGAATGGTATAACTATTTCTAATCTTTTTGATGTGCAGGCCCTTATGATTTCTTTAGATACAGCTCTAAGATCCAGATAAAATCGTTACTAAATCTCAAAATTATTTACAAAAGATG
>DAIRDV010000003.1:0-18313 GCA_036795955.1 Nitrososphaeraceae archaeon
ATAATGCCAATGAATCGTTCTCATAGTTATAAACAAGCCTTTGGTTAGGAAATATCTTGTTTGAATTTGCTAGAGTGCCTGCATATATGGAAGCAATGGGAACTGCCCAGTATGCAAGCCTATTTATAAAGTCGCGGATTCCGCATACTCTTGATGTTCCATCATTCCGTTGATTGAATTGAAAAACAAAATCAGGAATTTTAATATCAATCCTTTCTGATTTGTAGCTATCGCATTCGACAATTCCTTTATCGCCTATTCCCAAAAGAGATGTGTCAAATTGAATAGCCGACAGGCTGCTTTCTGCTCCCAATTCGCTGTTAACTTTCTCGACCTGAAAAGGTGCGATGGATCTTCCTGTGTATCTAAGTTGCCAAGTAGAACGTTCGCAATAAATGACAAGGTTATCACGTACAAAGCCAATGGATATAATGTCTTCACTTGTCGGAATATCAAGAAAACCTCCTTGCCCTCTTATGTCATCTCGCCATGACCCACGTGCTGGAGGCCCAGCAGTAAAAGGAATGAACGGATTGCCAATCGTTGACCATCTGATTCTATTGGAATAGTGCAAAGAACTTGCTTTTGTCGGCCCTTCCCATGTGTTGAATGTCACCATTCTTCCTCTGAACGGCAACATGCAACGCCAATTTGTTAGATAGTTTGTCCCATCTAATTTGCTCCAATCATTAACTCCGGGAACAACGACGGCAGGGAAGAAATCTACCCATGTAGTGCCATCTGTAATTCTTGGTGAATCTGCATTTGCTCCAAATTGTCCCGTGTTGTTTGTTACCCAGAAAAGCTTGTTGTTAGCTGTTCCGAATGGCGTAGGATTTGCATTCGTCGTCCAATAGTTTGTTGCCCAAAAAAAGTCAACTCCTGCAACTGTTGCACCATGTGCATTCCATGTCGTGCCGGGTATAAACTCTTGAAAAACTTGATTGACCCCATCAAAAACATACGCATAGTTTTGATCGAAAAATATGGTTTGGTCGATAGTGCTATTGTTTCTTTCCCTGATCCATATCCCCATCACAGGCAATCCGGGATAATAAAAAACTTCTGTATTTGCAGGTGCTCCCAAAATATTCAATGCGCCTGTAATTCTGTTTAAAGTACCAGTTCCCGGCCCTGTCGTTAGCAATGTTTGCACTCCGGGGTTTGCTGTAGTGCCGGGATCGTTAAGAAGATTTGCGCCTATTTCAAAAGATGCTATGCCTGTTTGCACTGGCAATGGTAAAATGACAGCAGCAAAGTTTCCAGCTCCGTCAGTCATTCCTAAGCTTCTTCTTAATCTGCCGACTAGCTGATATCCTCTCTTTCTTTTGATGCGCTCACGCCATACATAAGCATTTTGCAATACAGGGTAAGCATCATCTGGCAATAAAAAGTTCTCACGCTCCTGCACAAGTCCACTTTGCATTCCTGTAATTTTTAAAGGTGCGTAAGCTGTCATTTAAAATCCCTGCCCGATTCCCCATCCTGAACCATAGCCATAGCCTGCTTGAGTAGAATTAAAGAGCGTAATATTGGGCTGTCCGATCTCCTCTACAGACTGCCTCTCAAGAACTAAAGCCTCTTGCCTCATAAATCCCTCTCGCAGGTTCTCAACGCCATCCATATCTTGACGTTCTCTTAATATCTCCATAGCAGTACCGTAGGCGATATATTGCGCCCATTGGTTCAATATAGGGTTGTTATTCGTGTTCATGAACTGCGCAGGAGTTTGGTAAGTTTCCACTTCTACTAAATAAACGTTGTCAGGCACAGGACGGATAGTAAACTCGTTATTCCAAAACAGTAGATTGTATGGTCTGCCTACTTGATAGGTTGCAGCCCAAACGTTAATCATTGTTCCGTCTGCTGGAGCTACAGGAAAGTTAACTGTGATGCTTGTGGTCACGTAATTGACTGTTCCGCAATATTGGGGCGTTAAAGGTGCTGGAGGCGAAGGAATAGGCAAAGGAGACAAAGGCGGAATTGCTGGCTGCTGCGCATTTAATCCATCTAAATAAACGTTATCACCTACGTTATTTTGCTGAATAAATAGCAATTGTCCGCTTGTTGTGTTTGCACCGATGCCAAAGCTATTAACAATAGCTCCCCCATCGTCAATAATTCTGATAGGGTTTCCATTAACATCTATACCGCCAATGACTAGGTTTCCGCTTAATATGCCAAAATTGGGTTGCGGAAATGGGTTTACATTGTTGCCAAACAAAGTAAATGTAAAACTAGTGGTAACTCCGTCGCCACCCACAGGTTGAAATTGCGTAGGATATCTTGGGTATAAGTTGAATAGCTGATCTCTATTCTTAAATAAGTTCCCGGGGATGCCCTCAAAATAAACAGGTGATCGAAATCCTTGGTAATTGTTTACATCGACGGGGTAACGGTCAACGTTTGGAATCGTTAAAAATTTGTATACTGACCTTTGCTGGTCTATCTTAATGGCATAGGGGAAGTCATTATTGTAAAACCTATTGACCGCTTCCTGAATATTTGCGCTTGAAAGCGCAGCCTCGCTTGCGGATGCCGTAAGCCTTCTTACCTTTTTTTCAATAAAGGTATATGTGGAATCTGCTGGAAGGACTGCGCTCATGATTACTCCATGTAAAGCAGCTTTACATTAGTTACTAAAACCGACACCAACGAAACGATGTAGCCATTCTCCCTCTTCATCTTTGTCTAAAGGGCTTTCATCCTTTTTCACAGCTTCGCCATCGACGCTTACAAGCCCCGATCTTTTCTTCATCACCCTGTTTTGGTCATTGACTTCGTTAATCAAACCCAAAGGGACTTCATAGACTTTTCCGGGGATGAAGTGCCATATCTGAATGGGATCTCCTGCGTATCTGCAATAAGGCTTTGTAAGCCTTTCATGCTTGCCCCTAGAATTCATGTACTCAGCTTTTACAATTCTCGAATCTTCTTTCTTCTGCCTTTCAAGTTCCTTTTTCTTTTCTGGCTTCATATGCTTAAAGTCATCGAAAGGAACGCTATTTGTGAGTGTATTAATAAGGCCGTGCATCTCTCCAGATGCTGTTGCCATTGTTAACTGAACCATTTAGTTGCCTATGTTGTTTAAAGATTGAAAGGGGACATCATTTGTTGAGTTGTTAAACTCAAGATTTCTTGATCCTGCTGGCGATAAGCTTGCAGGCGTCGTGCTTGTTGCTGATCCATCTACAAAAGCGTCGAAATATGTAGAATCCAGATCAACGATCATTGACGAATTACTTACAGAAATAATTTTCACAATCAAGCCATTTGCTTGAAACATGCCCCATAATCTGGGGACTGTTAATCTCACAAGCTGCCCTGCTCTATAGGTGTTAGATCCTGTTTCAGGGACTGTAAAATCAATCACAGTAGGGAAAGATTGAGACATTCCTGTGATCAACAACATGCTTGGAATCTGAATAACGCCCGGCAAATACTGATTTGGCATATTTCCTTGTTAAAGGAAGGGGTTTTCCCCTTCCTTTATATTATTAGTTCTCAAACTTATAGAATGCGTAGTCAATGATGTCCGCAGCTGCACCAGCAGGTGAGTTTGCACCGCCTGCAAGGTACATATACGGAGTGAATTGACCTGTTCTAAACGGCTGAAATTGGAAGTCATAGCCTGTTTGAACTTGTGTCACAGGATTAAACTGTGTCGATGCTCCAGCAGGTGCAACAGTTGCAAATAATTGCGCTGTCGGCGATGAAGCAGATGCAGGGAATGCAAATGCTGTAAATGCTGAGGAATCAATATCCACTGTCATCGTGTAGTTAGCAGACGACATGGCTACAATTTTTCCTGTAAGCTGGTTCATCTGATACATGCCGAAAGAATATGGAATGCTGAAATGAACTTTCATGCCGACGACGTAATACTCTGTAGGATCTACAGAAGTTCTAACAACTGCTTGTGTTGCTCTTGTAATTTCTGTGACATACAGAAATTGAGGCTCAACAGCAAGCATCTTAGAAATCCTGCGTGTAAACCCAGCAGTTGCAGGTGCTGCAAAACCAGCAGCTCGCAAGCCGATTAGTGTGTAATCGTTTGCGTTTACTGTGCTGATTTGAAAATTCATCCCAGCAATTTGCAGCATCCCAGTTGTGCTATAAAATTGGAGTATATCTCCGTCTGAATAGCCGTGTGCAGCCTGACTGACTACTGCCGGGCTAGCTGCTGTAATTGCTGTAATTGCAGCTGCGTTTTGCGCTTCAACGAAAGGCACGCTTTGCACATATGTAAAACCTCCCGATGCCGTAGCAGTAGAGAATTTATCAATCAAAATGGCATGGCTGCCTGCTTTTCTCCAGCGCAAGCCATCATTGGCAGCAGATGCGCCAACCCCAAATTTTGGACCGTACCATTCGCCACGAACACAAACGCTTCCCGAAAGAGCCATTTGCGTTTGATTTGTTGTCACCATATAATCTGCTGAACTTGGAATAGGAATTTTAACTCCCAATCCTTCAGAGGTGAAAGAATCACCAGCGATAATTGTAAAAGGCATAATTTACTCCTTATGAAGGTTGGAATGTTGTTACATTCAATCCGCTAATCCAGTTCTGATTAGTAATCGCCCTAGCTATAGCAAACTTGGCGTATAATTGGCTGTTCTGTGCAACAGAGGAAACAACCCAAGGCGGTCTATATCCAATTACTGCCGTGTAGTTGTTTTGCTCAATCTTTGCAGCAGCTTCTAAGCCGTACATTGGAATGGTGTAAACGGTGTTTCCATTCATGGAAATTCCGGGAGTCTTTGCACCTTTCGATGAAACAAAGAAACGGAATCGGCTAATAGAACAGTATTCTTCTGGACGAATACCCTCTTGAGTCGGGTATGCTGATTTCAGCAAAACACCCTGCACTCTTTGCAAGTCAGAGCTTAAGTTTGTATTTGCTAAAGCAAGAAAAGCATCGCGAACTCCGGCAGTACCTATCATTCGAGACGCTTCCAAGCTAGTAAGCATGGATCGTGCATCATTGCCAAGTAAAATATTCTCTATGTTGTTTACATCATTCAAAGAAATGTTACTAGGCTGATCGCCATTCAAACCGCCAGTCGCGTTGATATAACTGACGCTCGACGCAAACAAGTCTCTCATCAAGAGATCTTCCTTTTCCCTTAACCATTGTCCTAGCAATGCTGTGAACTTTGTTAGGGTCTTGCTATTTTCCCAAAGCACACATTGGGACTGTTACTTTCTGCCCTCTAGCTAGAGCATACTGACCGATTTCTCGGCGGAGGGTCTTGTTAATCCCCTCTCAACGGCTTTCACCGCTGTTCAGACTATCGCTTCACTCAAAAAGAGTGCCTGTTTATTTAGTCGTTGCGGCTGCAATTTAATTGTGTTTTCGTAAAGGTCTTGTTGTTAACACTAATTAAAGCTTGCCTCTGGTTACCATAGACGGCTTACGCAGCAATCCTTAGGCTTTCCAAGTTATTTAAAACAGGTTTAAAGCAGGCTGTGCATATTCTAACCTGCTCATTAGTCACAATGGACTTAGCATAGATTTCCATTGTAGCGTCGATGTCGCTACGCACTGGAACCTCGCTTGCTGGATCAATGCCTGAACCATCTAATTGACCGCCATCCGTAGAAAGACGCTCAAAACGGCTCATACGTGTGGTTTTGCCGACGTAACTCTCGGCATGGTGCAGATCAACTCCGAAAGAGTGAATCAAGTTGAACATAGGAGTTGAAAGAAGATCCTCGGATGCCTGCACAGGCAATTCCGGAGCCATATTATTGATGTTTGTAATTCCGGTAGGGAATGACATTTTCGCCTCTTAAATGTAATTTTTTATTCTTACGTTTAAGAGGCGTAGGCTCTTTGCAAGTTAGCGATTCTTGCGACACTGCTAAACTTAAATTTAATAAATAAAATATTTATTTACAAACTATTAAATACCTTTTATAATTCTTTCCTTTCTGGCCCAATTTGCTGCTCTGCGTTGCTCGACCTCTTTCCAGCTTTCGCGCACATTTTCGCCTGTTTGCGTTAATCCAGTGCTTGAAATAGATTTTGGCTTTTGCTGGTTCATGTCTGCTTTTACAGCATCTTTTTTTGCTTGTGATAGATTAGGAACAAATTTTTTAATAGCATGATAAATATCAGTCCATTTTTCATAACCATCTTGAAGCCTTTGCAATGGCCTAGAAACTTCTGGGTAATGAAAATCTAAGTAGTCAATATGTTCTTGAGCAGTGACATGAAAGAAGTCAGGGAATTCTCTTTTTAAACGATTGGGAAGCTCTTGCCTCTCTCTCTCTTCCCATTCTTTGCGTGCTTTTTCTTCACGAATAGCAAGCATCGCATCCAGTTTTTTTGCTATGCGTTCATCTTCTGTTTCTTCTTGTTCATTTCCTTGATTATAGTATTGATTATATGCTTGAGGCGATGGCGCATTTTTTGAAAAAGCTGCTTCCATCGCTGCCTTGAGTGCTGCTGCTTCTTCTTCTTTTTCAGCTGCTCGTTTTTCTGCTGCTTCTCGTGCAGCTCTATCTTTTTTTCGAGCTTCCCGAAAAGCTCTCCAATCCGGATTTTCTTGGGCATTTTCTTTGTTTTCCGGTTGTTGTTGTGACAAATTTGTGTCATGTTTTTGTTGTGACAAATTTGTGTCAACTTTATCTTGATTTTCTTTTTTTTCGTCTTTATTTTCAGGTACATCGGATACCATCTAGGAAACTCCTTATGAATGTTTCAAATAACAATTTAACCGAAGAACCTCAGACAGTAAATAATAATTTTGAATATGAAATGAAAATGAAGATTATTAAAGAAGAAATGGGAAAAGGGTTAAAAAGATACTGCACAACGATGCAATACCTTGCAGCTGATGCGCCTATTTCTATTCTAGGATTAGATAAAGCAATTGAAAATGCTTTAATTAGACACGGCTGCTTGCGTGTCTATGATCTTTTCAATCTTGATTTTACTAAAGTCAAAGGGCTCGGAAACACTCGCATTGCTGAACTTACAGCCTGCTTCAATGAGTTCCTCGCGATGTTTTAGAAAATATTCATGCTCTGAAAGCATGTCTATTTTTTGATCGTTGCGGACAAAATTCCAGAAATAGAAAGGGTCTGCATTATAGAATTCTTTAGTTTTCTTATTGAATCTCCAGCCTTTATAAAATGCGTCTGACCATGCTTTCATCGTCTGATATCTTTTATCAACATGCGATAACGAATGTAGCTCAGCCATTACCATATCTGATGGCAATATCCATAGCCTGTGCGTTATAGCATCTTTTCCTTTGTTATAAAGAAAAACGCTTTGATTAGGTCTTGGCTTTGGCAAATATGGCCATGCGTAAAACTTTCTACGCATGAGATTCTTTATTAAAGGATCTTTAGCAATGAGCATGACAATGCAAAATTCATTCTCATCAATGATTGTCTTATGGTTCTCTATGCACTTCCTAAGCTCAGGCATGATCTCATCTGCTAGGGCGTGACCAACTTCCAATGCATCGTATTTTGTAGTGTCTGCAAGTGCTTTTTGCGCTAATTCGCCTGCATATTTACGCTTTTTCAAGTGATAATTTCCAAAATTCTATGATTTTTTCTATATCTTCAAAAATATCACCATCGCCATGTATGATAAACAAATTTGAGTGCAGATTGTTCCATCTTTCAGGGAGTTTTTCTGTAGTTAAAACTTCAAAACCTTCACCAAATGCCCATTTAGCACATTTGTAACCTTCATCTTCACCTAAAACATGTTCAAAGTGTAGTCTATATGATGTCAATGATCGCACTCGTTAGTTTTTACATGAGGTGTGGGTCTATCTTTACCAGATCTGGGAAGGAATGCACCCCAGCCGGAGTTGTCACCTGCAGGAGTAAGATTGCGATTGACTTCCCAATGCTGATTAGGAATCGCTGGATCTGACCCATGCTTAATCACATCCGCAGTTTTGTTTTTGAGATAGTCAGGATTGTGTTTGTTTTTACAAGCCATATAAATCCTTAATAAAGAGGCTATGCCTCAATTAGTATTTCATCTTATGCTTTTTCGCATAGGAAGCAAGAGCGTCAGCAGATCTCTTATATTCTTCCGCTTGATTCATCTCGGAAGAATATTTGCCATCTGCAACATCAACACAATCCATCTTCTTTTCCCAATGCTCTTTATTGAAATAAGGCATTCCCCCACCTTTGGAGTTGCCTTCTTTGTTATTCTCGTAAGCCATAATCCCCCCTATCTTGCAGCAGCAGGTTCCGCTGCCGAAGCTTTATTTACGCCTTTTATATATGTTGCCAATTCTAAATTATTCTTGAAATTTTGCAAATCCATATCCTCTAATTCTATCATCGCTTTAACCATTTCCAAATCAGCCTTTGCAGATTTATATTCTGAATCAGCAAATAGATCCTGAATCTTAGCCATGCGTTCTTGACTTGAAGCATACAAATCTTGCTCTTTAGCCATATCAGCTTTAGACTTAGACACAAGAGACAATATTTTAGCGTTATCAAGTCTTTGCTGATTTTCAGTTTCTTGCTGCTGGAGCTGCATTTGTTGAGCATTTTGCTCCTCCATGTCTTTGATAACTTGCCGTTTATTTGTAATAAATGCAGCCCTGATAATACTTTTGTCAGCAATTCCCATGCCAAGTTCTTTAAATTGTAAAAGCTGTTGAAGCTCCATCTGCCTTTGTGTTGTGCTATAGTTGCCCTCTTCAATGGCAATGGCATATTTTTGGCTATGGCTTGTGAAGAATCGAGGATCTGCTTCATGACCCAGAATGTTACGAATTTTACCTTTAGAAAAGTTCTTTCGAATTGCTTGCAAACGGATCTTCCCGTAGAGTCTTTGAGTATAGTCGAGCTTGTCGAAAATTGTTTGAAGGGTTGTAAGACCGGCACCCTGACGTAACATTGATAAGATCCCAGATTTATCGTCTGTCGCTGCTCCCAAAAGTTCTTCATTTACACCTGAAATTTTAGTGATATCATCTGCTAATGCCTGAGAAAGCTCAATCAACGATTGTGGAATTGCTACAGGCTCAATCCGCTGAATTTCATTGGGAAGCCTGCCTGATTTAAGAGGCACTAAGAAGCCATCGCCACCGCTTGATTGCCTGAAACACTTAGGATCTGTCACGACATCTACAGGATAGATCCATCCAGCATTTAAAGAACTTTGTAATAGCTGTAGCTCAATTCCCTTTCGCATGTTGTAAAGAAATTGCGCATCTCTAAGGTTGCGGATGATGCCCTGCTTTCTCCAAGCATATGCTTGTATGTCTTGCTCTATATACGTTTGCGTGGGAACAAAAGGGTAATCGTCGATATTTAAAAGATTATTACCGTGATAAACGATCTTTCCTGAAAGTGCTATGACGAGTTTAACAGTGGGGATTTGAGCTTCTTTGACTTGCAGCCAAGGCTGCTGTTGCAGAACCCTTTCCATCATGTCTGCTTCTTCTGTCTCGTCCTCTTCCCACTCTACAGCCTCTCCAGAAAGCGGATCAAGAATGATCTTTCCGGGGCGTGTTGTGCGATAATAAAACTCGTCATATGTAAACAGGTTGTTAATCGCAACATTTGCAAGCTCTGCTTGAAGTGGAAAACGTCCATCTTTCATGCCTCCTGGCTTCATTTTGTCAATTTCTTTTGCATACCCGGGAATTAACATCTTTGCCATTTGCTTTGATGTCCATCTCCTGCGCCATATTCCATTGCAATCGCTAAGATCCTGTTTCCTAGTATATTGATCCATCAAATAATTATTATACTGTACGCTGTCAGTAAAAAAGTCTCCTGAGATTGGGTCAAAAGTGTAATCAGGATATAAATGAAGAAGTGTTTCCCCTGTGTCGCAAGCTCCTTCAAATGATTGTGAAAGGTACTCTTGGAATCCATCCCTATCATCGCACCATCTCAAGCACGTGTTATAATCGTCTGCTAGAGGGTCTTCTTGATCTCTTAATGGAATAGTAATAGTAGATTTGCGATTCTTTCTTTGGAATCCGCATATCATATTGATATGCCTGCGGATCAAATTAAAGAAAAACTTTTGTATGTTTTGAGAATTTTGGCCATAAAATTGGCTATAAAGCTGCTGGTCTCCAACTTTAAAACGCTTGTCAATAGCCCCTTGAAGCCAATAAGTTGAATTTGCTGTATAATTAGACTGGTAAAACCAGTCCATCATTTGTTTTAGATCTTTTGCTTGAACGTCTGATGGATCAATATATCCTAAAGAATAGTTCCCTGACTCATAAGAACCCATGCGATAACCTGTTAAACTTAAATTTTAAGTTAACAGATTAAATATTATTTAACTAGAATTGATTTATATCTCCAGAGATAGGAATCGAACCTATGACCCAGCGATTAACAGTCGCTTGCTCTGCCTCTGAGCTACTCTGGAATGTAAACTAATTAAAATCTTATTTCGGAATTAAAATTAGAATAAATATCATCATCATGAAACACTTTTCTAATAAGTTGTGCGTGAGATAAATTTTCATCAGGATGGTTATATAACCCATTTTTGAATCTACTTGCGATTAAATACCTGCAACTATCTACAGCGTGGTCATTTTTCTTTATCGGTTTATCTTCTCCTCTATCTGCTGCTTTGGAGTCCCAAGCATACCCTTGGATTTGTTCTATGAGATTTTTACATGTTTTTCTTACAAGAAGATTTTTTCCACCAATATATTGGGACATTAGTTTTATTCCAAAAAGAACATCATTATTAGCGTCTACAACAGGAAGATTCATATTTCTTAATTCAAGTTTAAGAGAAGCAGCAGCAGGGTCAACATAAAGCGCAGTGATAGGTAAATATTGCAAGAATTCTTTAATGTCTCTTGCTAATTCTGCATCTGTTTTTGATCTTCCGTGTTTTATACTATCAAAATAATATTCCTTTTCAATTCGTATTTGAGGCCATTGATTAGGTGAAATAGCTGCCACGTGACATGCTGTGGGATTAATTGTTCCATAATCTAATGATGCACAATATTCTACAGGTGTAGGATAATCTTTATCAAATATATTAATATTATCCCATGAATCAAATACAGCACCAGACGCTAAACACCATTCCCCCATAACATATCTTGTAAACCACATTCCAGAGTAAGATGCTTTAAGTTGCTGTTTATATGTTTCATCTAAAGAAGGGTTGTCATCTAAACAAAAATGCCAATGTGCTAAATCTAATTCTTTTTTATCCAAATAATCACGTTTCAACCAGTGACCCGGTGACTCCGGGTTGCAAGTCGCTAGAAGTTTTGCTCCAGGGACTCTCAGACGGCTTTCTAGCATTTTCCAGAATGGCTCCGGCAGGTTTGTCGCTTCGTCGACATAAGCCAGGGCCAGGGTCGATCCCTGAATTGTGGAGACGGCGGACACATCGGGAGCACCCACAAACCAAACATCCCGACCGTATAGACGGCTCATTTGCGCCTTCTCTGTTGGACATGGGAAACCAAGCCTTCTATATAAGTGTGTTAAAATATTGCGCTGTATAGAAGTCCTATTGACTCCAATAACCATAGCATCGCCAGCAGGGCCATTCTTAAGATCATAAATAAAACGCTCGATACTTGCATATGTTTTTCCTGAGCTTACAGCACCCACCCAGATATTGAATCTGTGTGTGGCTTCGCAAAAGCTTTTATTCTGCTTCGGGCTTGTTGGCATTTAATTGTTTCTTGAGTTCTTCATTTTCATGCTGTAGCTGCATGAGCATGTGCATTTGATCTATCTGCTGCTGATTTGCTGCTAGAGTTTGGATATTATCGGGTTCTCTCATTCCTAATTCACATTTAGCTAAAAACATCAAAAGCTGAGCATTTCCGGGTGCTTTGTTATTTATTGCTTTTGCATAAAGCATAGATCTGATATCAGCTTTTCCGCACTCTGAGCTAATTACCGAGTAATCCGAGAAACGAACACCATATTCTTTTTTAAAACGTGTGTAGAAAGTATCTGTGTCAATCTTAAATTTTCCAGCGATTTGTATACCGCTACATCCTGATTCGATTAATTTTTCTACTACATCCCAATTTATTTCTTTAAGAGGACGAGCCATCGTTTTCTAATTTTTTTTTAATTATGATAAGGTTTTCAATACGGTTATCTTTAGGGTCTCCGTTTAAGTGGTATACATGCTCACAATTTTCTAAAAGCCTCCCTAAATGCTCCTCCATGATATGCCTATGCAATCTTTTTTTTATGCCATTGATTGTCTTGTGTATATATGTGTATTTGCTCATGCCTTTATTTAAAAATAAAATTATTTTATTGTATATAGAGATGATAGCAACTGGAGATATTATGAAAATTTTTATTCAATCAATCATAATGATTGTCATAATAATTGTCATAATGGCAAGCTGCACCTACTCAATAACGATGGTGCACACGGAAGGAACTGCAACGGATGTGGTTGACGAGACAGCTACTAATGCACCGTCAACAAGTTTGGAAGTTCCGCTAAAAATTTAGCAGCATCGGGAAGTTTCTTTTTCTGGAGCATTGAAGAAAAAAAATGCAGTTGGCAAAGACTCATTTCCATTCATGACCAAGCTCATTGCAGCCATTGCGTGCGTAAACAACTCTCTCCTAAAGGAGAAAGCTTTTTGACAAGCAAGGAATACATCATGTCTCACGACAGTAACTTATCCATCTTGATTTATCGTGCATTACGGCCGACATCCCGACGGTTTACATCGAACTCACGCTCAAAAGCGGTTGGTTGTTCTCACGCCAGTTGCAGAGCTGAAAAGCTAAGCAAGCCCCGATGTGTTTTTAACGTCATCGCGACGGATGTCTTGTCGTGGGCTATACAGACTCTAAACATATTAACACAGGAGCGGCATTTCCTCACAGTCCTAAAGTACTGGGTTTCCATGCCGTCAATTTGATGAATGGAATACCGTTTTGCGTCATCCAATCGACAGTTTCGCGTATAAGTGCAATTTCTTCTTTAATTTTTTCTAAATCATTCATTTTCTGCTCTCACCCATTTTCTTCCTAGAGAATCAATGAAGAATTTTTCATTAACCATTTCAATCGTGACTCTATATTTTGGAGAAAGATCGTCTTGCTTAAAGAATAACTCATGACACTTATCTTCTTCAAAACGACCATTAGTGATGATTTCAGTTAATCTTCTTTTAAACTCTGATATTTTTTTGTAAGTTTCATCTTTCATTTTTTACCTTTCGAACCAGTTTTTATAATGCCTTTTTTGCTAATTGATCCACGATTGACTTGCATTCATTAATGCAAAATTCAATATTTCTATAAACAGGATTGAATATTGAAAGTTTTTTATATTCTTTTGGGATTTGCAATGGCTTAAGCTCTCCTGATGCTTCTCTTTGTTTTTTAAAATATTCTAATGATGGAATATAGTCTCCCATATGAGCGCAATCGAAGCCGATCCACGCTTCAGTTGCAGATCCTTGACAAAAAGTTATTCCGCCGTGGCAATCTATCCTTTCATGCGGATCCCAATCACTATGATCTTTTGGATAAAACTGATTAGTAGATAGTATTTTAACATATCCGCAAAAATATCCACCGAAATAATGCTCTTCTTTTGAAAGAAGTTATTTTTCTACTTTTCTAACAACGGTACACTCAAATTCTTTATATAAAAAAACTAGTTCGTCAACTTCTTCGACCCATTCGCCATATCCAAACCATTTAATTTTTTGTTCAGAAGTGTAAATATGTTTTCCTTTCAGTGTTTCTATATCATTCATTATTGTTTTTCTCGTGTAATTTCACTTTAAATCCTTGCTCAAAAATTCCATAACTTTGATGCGAATTTCATTTTTCCCTTTTTCGTACAAAAGATAATCCTCAAGATTAGCAACATATGGCTTAACAGAAGAAACACCTTTGACCATTTTTAAGGCTGTTATGATGCTTTCGGCATCGTCACAGCGCATTTCTTTTTCTAAAGTAACTAAAAACCCTATATATCTATCAGTCATAGTTAAAAATTCTTTGTTTTGATTTTCTTCTTTGTATGCGAATTCTTTATTGCAAAATTCGCAATAAAACCAGTCTCCATAAATCTCACTTTCATTAATTTTTCTGCTGCAGTTTGGGCAAAGATCCATTAATTTCGTTTATATATTTATATATTGTCTCTCTTGAAACACCTAGATCTTTTGCTATTTTTGTTTTTGAATCTCGAGTGTTTCCAAGCTTATATTTCAGAATTTCGATTTTTTCTTCATCGAGTGCTCTTGCTCGTCCCTTATATTTCCCTTCTCTCTTTGCTTTTTCTATGCCGATGCGCTGCCTTTCTTTCGCAAGCTGGGAGAAAAAATGGATAAAGGATTTCATCATATCATAAGCAAGCTTTGACATTAAATCATTTTTTTTACCTAATACAATGCCTTCACGAACGAAATTTATCTGAACGCCTTTTTTCAATAGGAACTCGACGATTTCATCAAGGTCATAGCCATTCCTTCCTAAACGATCCATGCATTCGACAAATACAATATCATCTTCACGAACATAGTCTTTCAAAGCTTTTAGCTGCTGCCGATTGCTAGTAGAATATCCCGTCTCAACCTCTACAAAAACTTTGTCTAGTTCGACACCGATAAGCTGGCTTTCAGGATTTTGAACGAATGTGCTGACTCTTTTATAGCCTATTCTTTTTCCTGACATTTAAATTATAACCTAGTTTCCCAGTATTCTAAAGGCTTGAACATGGATAATGTTTCGTCTGGATTTTCTTCGAAACTTTTAGCCAATACAATATTGAAATTATTCTGTAATTCTGTAGAATCTTTTCCGTGTGCTGCTAGAATTTTTCCTTTTTCAGGAGTCTTAACGAATCCCATCCATTGTTTTTTTACTGAATCCCAAAATGTGGGAACCATTAAATAGATATTTCCTTTACCTTCAAGATAAAGGCAAAGTTGCATGTAAGAATTAGTTTCTTTTTCATGTTTAATGTTTTTCATTATTTAATCTTACCGTTCTTAAATTTTAGGCTGTATGAATTCCTTAACGCATTCTAAATCCCAAATGCAACCGCTAGAGCAATCCCAGCCATAATACCAACACGTATCAACAGCAAGCCTGCAATCCCATTGATAAGGGGATATGATGATACCTTGATATTCCTTCTTTACAACATCCCACCTAAGCTGATAGGTGCCGTGTTCGGCATCCCAATCACGAGTTTTTAAAGGATATTTCCTACTAAACTCTCTAATCTCTTCTGGGGTCTTTAAATGAAGAATATTTGCATCTTGTTTTAGTATAATTTCATAAGCATATTTTAGCTCTTCTATTTGAAAATTTTGAGCCTTGCACCATTCATTCCAATTGTAGTTATCTGGAATATTTTCATCATATTCAACACTAACCCAAAGTCCATTCGGCTTTGCTTGCCAAATTAATTCACTCTGTGAGTATTCCCTTTTTTCTAGTTTTGGTATGACTTCACTTGAATAATGTATTAGATTCATGACATTATTTTTCGATTTTTCCATATTTTTTCTCAATAGCTTGATATTTTCTTCTAATTTCAAGGATAAGTCTCTTGACAAACTCCTGCTTCCACTTATACATACGTCCATCATTATAAGCGTTAGCTATATGTGAACTCACAGGCATTGTCATATCCATCGTGTCTATAAAATTGTATATGATCTGAGTATCATTCATTTTATTATCTCCTTGTGTTGTGATATAAAATATACCATTTCACCTTACATTTTGTCAAACTAAATAAACACAGACTTCAACACAACAGAAGTTATAATAATCTATTTTTTGATTTAAGTTTTTATAGTGAGTACTCTATTTTGACACAGGAAAAGAAGGTAGAGGCATCCAGTGAGTAACTTGCCCTTTTTCATACCATCCATAACAAACACCATCACATGCTTGATTTCCCCAACATTGATTTCCTTTAATATTTCCTTCAAAAGATCCGCAAAAAATCTCTTTACCGTCACATAAAATTACATTTTCGTTTTGTGGAGGTAATTCATCTTTAACGCTAATCCATTCCATTCTTATTCCCCCATCTTCGGAATCCATAAATACAAATAAATATTGATATAATAGCACCTGCTGCTTGTGAAAACAAGCCTCTTTGAATATCAATGTATGTCCAGTATGTGAGGCAAAATATGTCTATAAGGAAGCATATGCGGATGCCTCTTGCATTCAAGATCTTTGCAGTTTTTCCAAAGAGCATGAATGTTGCATCTACAAGATTTGCAGTGAATCCGAATAGGTTTTCGTTAATCTAAAAATTCCTCATGAGAAATAATTTCTCCATTCTTTTTAATGATTGCATTGACACCTTTTTTACCCATGAAATTAATGTATCTCTTTACGATAACATCGCAATACGCTGGTGAAAGCTCAATACCTATACATTTTCTGCCTAACCCTTCTGCTGCAATCAAGGTTGTTCCAGATCCAATAAAAGGATCGTAGATCCAATCTCCTTTTTCAGTGTGGTTTTGTATAGGACGTCCCATACATTCTAAGGGTTTCTGTGTAGAGTGTTCTGTTCTTTTGTCTTCTTCTTTACTTTTACCAAATGCATTAAGATTAGCAATATCCCAAACAGTTGTCTGTTTTCTATCTCCCTTAAAATTATGTGAGTGTCCCTTTTTTACAGCATACCAACAAGCCTCATGTTTCCAATGATAGTCTCCTCTTGATAAAGCAAAATGCTGCTTGGCCCATATGATCTGACTGATTATTTCGTAATCACAATCTTCTAAATTTCTTGAAACTAATGCACTGTGTTTTCCTGAATGCCATATATAAGCTACTGAACCATTAAATAGAGAATAAGTTATGCGCCAGTCTGCTTGGTCATCATTTTTTACTTTTCCTTTTGATCCACACCCTTTTCCTGCAGTATCCCTCCATGAAGCATCATAGTTGACTCCGTATGGCGGATCTGTAACCATCAATATCGGCTCATTATTTCCCATGACCTTATTAACAACATCGCTATCAGTACTGTCGCCACAAATAAGGCGATGTTCTCCAAGTTCATAAAGATCTCCTAGCTTTGTAATGGCATCTTCATCTTTATCAAGCTCTATTTCTTTATCATCTTCATCGCTAGTTAAATCTAGCGTTTCAACACCGCATTCTAATAACTGCTCTTCTGTGAAGCCATATTTTAGCAAGTCCACAAAATCCCATTGGTTTGCTAGGATGTCATAATCAAAAGAACCTTGATTCAAATTTAATCCAACGCAAAGATGATTTATGTCTTCTTCTGATAGCTGCTGCTCAGGCACCCAGCATTCAACTGTTTTTGTCTTTTTCTTTTTGAGTATGCGTACCCTTTGATGCCCCCCGATGATTGTGTTATCTTGATTTATGATAGGCTTGTCTATCAAACCAAATTTTTCAATCAGGTTTTCCAAGTGCTGCATTTGATCTTTTGTTATTTTCCTTGGGTTTTTGGGATGATCCTTAAGATCTTTAATGTTTACGGTTTGCAGCTTCCAGTTGATCATTTTTCATTGCCTTTTTTTGATAAGAAAACTATAATTTCTACATGAATGAATTACAATTAGAATTTAATTTGACAGATGCGTCCGATAGCGACGTGAAACTTTCTTACATGCAAAAGCAGATTGATGCCATGTCTGAAAGTATGGGGAAGGTGAGGCGCAAGATGTTTGCTGATCTAGGTGAAATGAAGAAGCAACTTCTTGAGATGAAAGCTGAAAATGAGCTGTTACGCACTCAGCTAAGAGAGTACACAAGCGAAAAAACAGAATGGCAGTATGGCAAAGATGATTATCTTTTTCAAGTCAAGTGACGCTTTGTTAGAACGACGTTAAATTTGTGTAAGAAAATTGCTTCTGAAAAAAGAAGACATCTTTTATATTTAACTTGCTTAGAAAAAAATATAAGAGGTCTTCATGTCTACAATACAAAAAACGCAAGATTACAAGCAATTCAAATATTTTGATTGCAATAGAACCATTAATCCGACTTTGCTTGTTCCTCCGATCAAAGCAAAGAATATGCTGCATAATCACCCCATTGTTGTCACAAAAGAAAAGTATGTTATTGACGGTCAGCATCGCTTAGAAGCAGCAAAATTCCTTGGTGTTCCGATCTATTATGTTGTCGATGAAGATTTAACAGAACATGATATTCCAATGATTAACGCAAACCAAAAAGCATGGCAAATTAAAGATTTTTTAGGTTTTTATGTTAAGCAAGGAAAACCAGTCTATTTGTTTATCGAAAAAGCAAGCACTTACTTTAAGCTTCCTGTTCACTTTATAATTTCTTGCCTTAAGAAAAGCAA
>DAIRDV010000004.1:0-12113 GCA_036795955.1 Nitrososphaeraceae archaeon
AAATTAGTTCTTATTTTTCTTATCCATCTTCAAAGTTTATCTTTCTATGAGCGCCATCACAGAATGGCTTATTCTCAGAAGCTCCACAACGACAGAGAGTATAATGTTCTTTAGATGCTCCTTGCCCAAATTGAATATCATCGCCTATTAGTTCAACTCCTCCTGTAATATGGTAAGGTCCATTTTTCAACACCGTAACTGTAGGAATTCCTTGTTCCTTAGGATCTCTGAATTCAACACCATCAATGGAATAACTCAAAGCGCCAGATGGACATTTTCTCACAGTGTTTATTATATCATCAAATTTGGCACCGTCGGGATCGATCCAAGGTCTGGATCCAAATTTAAAAACAGAAGAAAGGTTATTAACGCATTCTGCTGCGTGGGAACAAATTCTTCTGTTATCATGGATTGTAATATCTTTACCAGTATAATTACGTCTTATATCCTTAATGATAATAATATTAGAATTATCGTTCTTGTCTGCAGTCTCATTCTTACTTGAAAATCCAATTGTGCTATGTGTTCCGTCGCAAAATGGTCTGTTCTTTGATTGCCCACAACGACACAGTGCTACTCCTGTAATAGTACCTAGAGGCTCCCCCTTAGAATTTAAGAGATTATTTACGATTTTTGGTTGGAGATCGTTTATCAGGTAATACGGGCCATTGGGGAGTGGCTTAATAACTGGTTTCACATTCTACCAACTTGATTTTTGATTTCAGGTGCTGAGAGTCCGCAAATTAATGACAAGTTTGCTATCTGATAAAAAATTCATCAACATAACACCATTTCCATTTTTCGCCGGGTTCAAAGGATCTTATGATTGGATGACCTGTTGATTTGAAATGCTTTGTTCCATGTTTATTTACAGAAGAATCGCAGCAACCTACATGTCCACATGTCAAACATAGACGCAAGTGAACCCAATCGGATCCTGTTTTCTCGCATTCTTCACACCCTTTAGTATTTCCCTTTAATTCTTGATTAACTTTATCCATATGCTGACATGAATCAGCAACCTTGTTACTCACTTTACATCATATCATTATCAACGGGACAATATTTAACATTTATTACTTCGTTTTTGCTCCTCATGTAATATTTTCCTGTATCGTGAAACATAAACTATAATAGAAATCGATACTAATTATCAGAATTAGACAATTTTATAAGCACTTCTCCTGTGTTATGGACTTTCAAATTAAATATATAACAATATTTACAACCATAAACTATTGGTAGTGAGGTTCTAATAATCAAATGCTTCAATTAGAAAGAGCGAAATTCAATCCGATTTTGGTTCCTGATCCATCAAATTGGTGGGAATCAAAGGCAGTGTTTAATTGCTCAGTTCTTAACGATGGTAAGAATTTACACATGCTCTACAGGGCAATTGGTGAATACGAGGATTATGTATCCCGAATCGGTTATGCCTCGAGTGCTGATGGATTGTCTTTCATACGACGTAAGGAGCCTTCTATGTATCCAGAGATGGAATACGAAAGTTATGGAATTGAGGATCCTCGTTTAACGGTAATTGATGATGAAAATTACGTAACGTACGTAGTACTCTCAAATTATGTTAGAAATAATCCTTCAGTATCAACAGCACTTGCAAGGACAAATGATTTTCTTAACTATGAAAAACTTGGAATAATAACAGTCGAGGGATCTCAAGATAAGGATGTAGTTCTTTTTCCAAAATCCAGGGGAGATAGTCAACTTGGAAAATACATGATACTCCACAGGCCAAGTAGTTGGACAGGACCAGAGTACAATACTGATAGACCTAGTATATGGATTGCAGAAGGTGATTCAGTTACCAAATTTATGAAGCATTCGCTGCTGATTAAACCAGAACAGAGCTGGGAGGCGTTAAAGGTAGGAACTGGTGTCCCTCCCATTAAGACAAAAAATGGGTGGCTTGTGATTTATCATGGAGTTAGCTCAGAGCACGTTTACAGTGCTGGGGCCTTTTTACTAGACATAAAAGAACCAAAGAAAATTCTGGGAAGAACAAAAAGCCCCATACTTGCTCCAAAAGAAGATTACGAATTAAGAGGTGATGTCAACAATGTCGTGTTTCCAAGCGGAGCCTGTATTTTGGACCATAGGTTATTCGTATATTATGGTGGTGCAGATAAGGTCTGCTGTCTTGCCACAGTTGATTTGCAAGAAATACTAGATTATTTACTATCTGAGGAATGTGCAATCAATCTTGACAAGTAGCGAGCAAGATCAAAAGTAATCTTAACTACGCCATGAGTCAAGTTGAGCAAGATTATTTTTATTCATTTACTTAACGATATTTTTATAGTTAATATTCCCTTTTGAGTATTCACTACACTATGACTGGATTAACGTACAACTACTTTCCTGAAATAAATGGCTCATTAGTTAAATTGAGAAAACTCTCAATTGACGATGCCAATGATATTAGTAAGTTAGTAACTCATAATGTATCCAAATCGTTGTGGAAAGTCCCTTTTCCCTACACTCGAAAAGATGCCCAAAATTTTATCGAATCCAGTCATAAAGATTTCACGTCACTCAAGAGTTTTAATTTTGCAATAGAGTACAAGAAAAATGCTAATGATCCAATTGGTTTGGTTGGGATAATCGGCATAAAGGATTTGGATATTGGCAATAAGAAAGGTAATTTAGGATACTGGATTGGAGAACGATATTGGGGTAAAGGTATAGGAACTGAGGCTGTTGCGTTAGTTATCAATTTTGCGTTCTCCGTTCTAGGATTAAATGAAATATGGGCATATGTGTATTCTGAAAATAAATCTTCGATACGAGTTTTAGAGAAGAATGGGCTGGTAAGGAAAGGTATTGTGATAGAGTATAATCAAACACTTGGTAATCATAATTCCACAATCAAGTATCAGTTACATCGAAAAAGTCCAAGTGACTTATAAATTAAATTCTAACCATGTTTACTGAAGTACACCGGTAGTGGAATTTTGTTTCTAATTGAAAAATCAGAATTCCTACTAGCGAGGGAAATCGAAAAGGAATGAACTTAAATATTCTGCCAAGATGCCAATTTATAGTACAGACAAAAGGTCTCAATGCAAATAATTAGTTTCCTTATAAGAATCGTTTGAGAATTTTTTTAATATCCATCACCTGACTCTATTTGGATATCTTAACTCTGCCAAAGTACGACTTTACTTGTGGTCGATACATGTAGTAAAGAATTATTCCGCTAATTATTAGTGTAGGAATGCTTGTTATATTAGCGCCCATTATTGACACAATACTAAATACCATAGATATTATGGCAAGAATTACAGTGATGAGCCATGCCCAACCTTTAGCAGTAAACAAGCCCCAAGCTAATCCAAACCACGCAATTCCTAGGGCGATTGCCGCAGATGAAACGATATAGACTAAATTTATAATTGCTCCAGTTAGGGTGGAACCGAGTTCAGGGCTTAACTGGTCTGTATTCGAAAGTTCAGACATTTCACTAGAAATTCGAGAAGTTATAATACTTGGAACAAGGTATATGGTAAAGACAGCTCCCACTATGAGAATAATTCCGCTAACTATGGCTAGTACTGCAACTATAGTAACACCCGAAGGCCGGTTGTTTTCCATCTTCTATTGCTATCACGTGTATGAATGCTATGATAAATAGTTTTAGTTACATGAATCTTTTTGATCCTCATTCTAAAGATTTCGATAACATCAAAATCTATCCTATCAATGTTTAGAATATCTATCTAGATTCTTATTCTCCTATTATATAGGAACAGTTCTAATAAATCATTTCACAGATTTTCTAGTAGTAAATATCAAGTCATAAGCAGACCAAAAGACTCGATAAGATACCAAATACAGCACTGATAGTTGTCATCCAATTCATCTTTAATATTTCTGTTGAAAGTATTATTTTCAGTTATCTGTATTCGTATAAGTGTATTGTCTAGCTACTGGACGTATTAACAGTTAAGATTAGAATTTCGGATCAAGAACAGGTCATTGATCTTTAGTTCTCAAGAACTGAAACTACAAATTATGAAGGTCTACTGTCTATCAATCATGACTCCTCCTCCTCCTCATCCTGTTCCGCATCCTGCAATTCGTGAACCTCGTCTTTGATTTCTTCTATTTCACCCTCTTTTACCTCATCTTCGGATTTTTCAGCCATGAAGTAATATAATGAACAAACTATAATAGAATTACTTCAATGTAAATCTAAAGATTTATGGTGATATTAGCAAAAACCCTATCTACTATTGGTCCTAAGATGTTGGCATTACAAGATCTTTCAAAATAGCTTATCCCGGTCTATTCAATAATGAATATATTTTAGGCTTTGACTTGAACAAATAAATTTTAAGTATTGTATTTTAGTATCGCTCATGGCTATAGCATAGAATAAATTACTTGAATTTATCTTAAATAATATGCCTGAAATGACTAAAGATGAAATCAAAAATTTTCTCTCACAAGGCACTTTTACGGGTAAATTAGGTACAATTAACCAGAATGGAACATCACATGTAGTGCCAATATGGTATATCCTTGATGAGGAATAAAATATCGTTTTTAATACCAGCGACAAATCAGTAAAGGCAAAAAATATTACCCGTGATAATCGTGTTCGATTATGTGTTGATGATCAAGTTCCACTTTTTTCTTTTGTTACTATTGATGGAGTAGCTGAAATAATTAGTAGTGATCCAAGCGAAGTTTATAAATGGGCGAAGCTAATTGCCGCGAGGTATGTTGGTAAAGAAAAGTCAGAACTTTATGGTAAAAGAAACAGTGCAGAAGGAGAACTATTAATAAAAATCAAACCGATCAGAATGAAAGGTCAAAAGGATATAGCAGGATGGTAATCTATTTGTCTGAAAAATGGACTTATTGCCCTTCGCAAATACTAAGCACACGGAAATAACTATAAGCTTGAGTCAGGATTTGTCTTTAGAAATAGAGGATTGATTGTTTCAAGTTGCTCATTTTTAGTTAAAAAATATGACAAGACAAGCCTTATATTTAAAAAGACCGTGTTTATGATAGATATCAAATGTCTAAAACTATTTCCCAAAATTGGAGACTTGAGGGTGACTACTTTGAAGGCTGCAACTGTGACTCGATTTGCCCGTGCATATTTCTCCAAGATCCCGATAAGGGGCATTGCAACGCAGTCGTTGCTTGGCATATAGAAAAAGGTCACTTTGATAGTATCCAACTTGAAGGATTAAACGTGGTAGCAGTATTCATGGCTCCTGGGAATATGTTCACCGGTCCCAAAATGAAAGCAGCTTTCTACATAGACAATCGATCAAGCCAAGAACAGGTGGATGGATTATCCAAAATATTTTCAGGACAATCAGGGGGATTCTTCGCTGCAGCAGCTAACCTCATAGGTGAAGTACTAGGTATAAAGACTGCTCCTATAACCTTTGAAATTCACGGAAGACTTCGCAGACTTCATATTCCAGAGTTCATGGAATTAGAGATTGAAGCGATAAAAGGTAACAACGCTGATATTGATAGTTTGGTAACAAATCCTTCATTTACTGTAGCACCAGGATTTGATCCCGCAATAGCTCGTTCCAGCAAAAATACCTACAGGGATCTTGGTTTTGAATGGGACTCATCTGGTAAAAATGGATTCTATTCAAAGTTCAGGTATGTTCCTTGAATTTGTTGCCCTGAGTATGTCAATTTCAAAAAGATTTGACATTTGGTGATAAACCAATAATTCAGGCTATCATAATTTTGATTAATTCAGAATCATTGATATTTTCTATCTATCGCACAGTTAGAACCGGACAATGAGCAAGCCTTACAACATCAGAAGTAACACTACCGAGTACCAAACTCCTAAGCTTAGATCTTCCTCTTGGAACAACTACAATTAGATCTATGTGCTTATCCTTTGCGTAACTTACAATTGCATCGGAAATTTTGATTGAAGCAATAATCTCGGTCTTAATTTTTACAATACCTTCTGAATCACTGTGCTTGTATATTTTTTCAGAAATTTTGCCAAGATATGATTCTGCTTGCTTCTTGAAATGAATCACGTGGCTGGGGAGGTTTACAGTATCCAAATTGGATTGCGTACGAACGACATAAAGGATAACCAATATTGCATTATAGTCTTGAGCAATTCTAGTTGCATATTCCACTGCTTTGTCAGCAGATTTGCTAGATTCGTGTATGGCAACAAGAATTTTGGAAAATGTTTTTCTTTTGACTTCTGTATTCATTTATTATTCCAATTTTACAATACTAGTGGTATCTAAAAAGGAATTCTCCCATTATTCTATTTAAGATAACAAAAAACATTCTAAATACAAACAAGCAACATCATTTAAGCTTGTCCATTAGACAGTATTCTAATTCGATATTACTCAAGCATCTACAACTCAAAAGGCAAATAATATTGTCCATGTATGTACATATTTTACTTCATACTACTTTAGCAAGGCGATAAGTGATTGAACGAAACCAAGCTAAAAGATTTGTTCGTCAGCTCTCTGGTGTCGGGCCGTGTTCTAGATAATAAAGGAAATTCAATTTCGTTTGTAAATCCCGGAGATGAAATAAGAATAAAGAATGAAGCTTACTTTGGTCAATTTGATCTGGTAATCGCAGTTCTCTCTAGAAATAAAATGCAATCTGAGTTAGCTGGATCAGACGATTTTTATTACAATGTACTCATGCGGACGGGGCAATTGACGGAGTTTGCTAGAATCGAAAAGTGTAGTGTAGATTCTATATCGTTCTACCCAATTGAGCTTAAATCCGACTCTGATACTTTGGACGCACGTCTACCAAATCAGATAATTAACGCTATTCTGACATTTGGTAGATCCATCGTCGTTCTAGATGAAAAGCATGTTAACACAAAGTCCCTCAGGTTTCTGCGTTTGCTTCCTGCAACTATTATAGGCTATACAGGACAAGAAAATTACTTTAAGGTCTTATCAGTGTTCGTCAGATTTGTGAACGATGGTATGCTAAACTTACCAAAGAGAAGTTTTGTAAATGTTCTACATGATAATGGGATATTGAAAGATGCTAACCGACTTTATCACAGACTTGCGAAATTAGAACGAATAAATCAAAAAATCGTTTTTAATGCGCTGTTCAATTCCAGAATAGGATTTCTAAAAGGGGAGATTGAATTCTTGCAGGAGTTTTCGAAAATCAAATCAAGGGTGTCATATATAAATGAGGCAAAAAAAATTGTAAATGATAGTAAAAATCTAAAGGTCACAGATTACTTGTAGTGCGGTTATACCTATATTGATCCAAACAAATTAAGGCACTTCAGAAAGATTTGGTATACTTAAATTGAGGTATTAAGTTCAAGATCCAAGTCTTTCCATGGTAACAAATGAATACATAATTTCTCTTGTGGGAATTCTGGCCACATTTTTCAGTTTATGGAGTACGGTTCCTCAGATAAGGAAATCTCTCAAATCGAAAAAAACGGACGATGTGTCCAAATGGCTTATAATTTCCCTTATAGGTGGACTTTCATTATGGGTATTTTACGGGATACTAAAGGGAGATATAATAATTGTTGTAGCAAATGCTATCGGTGTATCGCTAAACCTTTTCCTCTTATTTCTAAAATTGAGGTATACTAAATCTGATACTTCCACCTAATTAAAATTCGAATTTAATTATGAAGAAGCAAAAAAATGTGCACTAATTTACTATTAAATTTTTCATATAATACCTAAGCGTTGCTCTGAATTGGTATCGTAAATTATTCTCATACTATACTTTCTTATTCAATCAGGAATTTCACTCATAAGTATGTCAATTTCTTCTTTCGTAGGTTCATGTTCTCTTTCAAATTTAAGGCTTACGAGACCACTTGGTACATCGATCCAAATAGAGCTACCATCATAATTAGTAATGTAAGGTTTTGGAATATAATATAGATGGACTTTTGCAACCCCTTCTCTTACTATTATGAATTCATTACCAATTCTATCTACATCACCAATATCTACATTATCTGAGGTTCTTACGTGTTTATGAATTACATTCTCCCAAGGAATAGTCATAGTTGTTCCAGACACCTTTCCTTTCAATTCTAAATCTGGCTCTTTTGCCATAAATGGTATTACCTCATGGTAACCTGCTACTTTATCATTATTCTGGATGCTATCATTTCGAATTTCCGAAGAAAGTGGAGGTGTATCTCTTTCATATCTTTTTTTGATTTCGTCCATAGACAACAATATGTAAAGATTGTCTTTATCATAGTCTTTTATATGCAACTTGGGAATGAAAAATCGAGTTTTATCGTGCTTTACTTCAACATAATCTGCAGAAATGCTTTCTATCTTACCCACGTCCTCGCCCTCAAAAGATTTGACTTTTCTATGAATCATTTTTTTTCCTGAGATTTTTACCTTAGACATTAGCTATTCTATTCACAGCAATTAATTTAACAATTTTAGCTTTAAGCTTAACACTTTATATCAAATGTTGAGCATTATTTGTCATGTCTAGCGAAAATATTACCGGACCTACTGTCGCATGGCAAGAACTAAAAGGTGAAAAAGTTAGAACAAACGATGATAAAGATTTGGGAAGGGTAAAAAATGTCTCCATTTATCATCTGCGAGTAGAAAAAGGGAGTTTAAAGAAACGAAGCTTTTGGATACCGAAAAATTTGGTTGATGTATTTGACGGCAAACACTTGTGGCTAAAAAGTAATGAAATTGATATACACCAAAAATACTATTATGGCGAGGATCCGCCTGGAACTGATGGTTCTGGATCACCTCTTAATAAAGAAAATGTCAGGATTGTAAATGAGAGAATGGCTGGCGTTCCTACTGAGCAAGCCGATCCTAATAAAGAATACAAAAATATCCGTGATAATCAATAGGAATAAAACCTACTACAATTGCATGAGATTTAAAAATCATCTTTTTATTACTAACATTTTATGCGCATGTTTTGATTAATTAATTACATTTATTTTTCAAAAGTTATCTCGAGTATTCCGTTTATAATTGTAGATTTTAATTGCTTAGTATTTGCGTCGATGGGTAAATGAATAATTTCATAATACCGTCTTTTCTCACTCTCTGCGTCGATCTCAAGTTCCTTATTATAGACATTCATTTTGATTCTTTCTTTAGAAACACCAGGAAGCTCTGATATTATCTTAATTTCTTTTCTCCTTGTTATAACCTCGCATATTAGCTGTCTCTGGACAACATCTCCTTTTTCCTCAGCCTTGTATTCCAATTCTTCACTCATTTGGTCTAATATCCAATCGATATCGCCTTTTCCAGCAGGATAACCATTTTCATATAGAAATCGTTTGATTCTATCAATTACATTGGCGTCCATTCTAGTCTATCTACAATATCATATTTATTGCTTCGATAGTAATGATTCTATTTTACATTTTGTTAAAGATCAAGTATTGTCTATGATCAGGTCAAGTCATCTTTATTTTTCCTATACACTTATCACAATATTTCTCAACCAATGAAATACCTCCCATATCATAACATACGATCTTTGTAGGGACTTCATGACATATGGCACAATGCTCACCTACAAAACGTCTAATATACTCCTTTTTCCGATATTCGGATAATCTAGGATTCGCCAATTTTTTGCCGATCAGTTTTAGTTTCTCTTCCGAATACACTATTGCTCTAATTGTGGGTTTAGGCTTTATCATGTTGAGCTTATCCCACGAATGATTCTACCTTGTCTAGTTGGAAATAGAATTAAAATTTTCATATTTGAACACCGCATGTTTTAGTATTATTTTCCATGTCTTTTATAGTTCCTGTTATGCAAATTTACACTCATTGGTTCAGATATACAACAAAGTTTAATACGTGTAGTTGAACGGTTTGCTTTTTATTGTATTTTATAAAGAACAATTTTATTCTAATTACTAATCAAATATGAACGGCCCCATTCATTATCTATAAGATTTGGTTTTGGTTTCTTCTGGGTACAGAATGAATTAGTTTTGAAAATGATACTTTATTTATAACCCAAAATATAACAACAAATGAAATAAAGCCTATGTCAAAGTAATAGTCCTAACATTAGGATCGCTTACTGATAAGCACCGACTATAAATTTTAGAGGAAAACTTTGCTATTAAACGACTTCTCCTTTTGCAAATCGGTCTCCAACACTGGTAATTCTTATTTTTGTCTTCTGTCCAGCCTTTGCACCTGCAACGAAAATTACAAATCCTTGGACTCTTGCAATTCCATCGCCTCTCCTACTTATTTCAGATATTTCAACTTCGTATTCCTTTCCCATTTCAACTGGTTTTGGACCTGCGCCAAAACTTCGTCGACCTTCACGACCACTATCGTCGTTCCCACTGTAACTCATTGTTAAGTCTAGCTTTATTCCTTCCGTAATATGAATGAATATTACGAATGATATTGGATTTTAACTCTTATCTTGATTAGACAAAAACTGTATTTTCATCTTGAATCTTTGTTTATTTGATACAGAATTATTTACACCAGAGTTATTCCTGTGTTTTACCACGATCAAAATCAATTTGTTACTATTTTATTTATTTGAAAGCGTCACAATATTTAGCTGTTGCTAACAAACAATATAGGGATTGGGATATCCCTCAAATGAAGAGGAAGCGATTGGAGGCGTGCGTAAGGAACAAAAATTCTGGTAGAAACATTAAACATCATCACACCCGTAAAAATCATGTATTATGCAAAATGATTCTTATTTACTTCATCTAAAATGTAATTGTCATATTATCTATCGAATAACAAAAAAATATCGGTTAATACTTACCTGTCCATATGACTCAACTTCACGAGGACTTAAAGTTAGATTCACAAACGTCACAAATAATTATTACCTTTATTGCACTACATTGGAAATGAAACTAACTTTTAATAAGTTAAAGATTATGGCTATGATTGGATTTGGCATTCTAATAATTGTGATAATATCGATTATTATCATCTTCAAATAAACCAAATTTGCCAGCACAATCTATTTTGGTAAGACGTCGACAAGAATGAATAATATCTCATCGATGAATCAAGCCTGTGGTTTATCCAACGATAAATGTGAATTATCAAAAATTACCTAGTATCCAATTAGAAAAAATATGGATGATACCCATTATATTGGAGTGAGCATGTTTTTTCCTGAGGTGTTATAATATGCCAATGCTTTTTAGAGGCGGGAAGTCATTCGGCGCTAAATATGTTGAATTAGCAAATTGTCTTATTTTTTTTAAGAATTAAAAAAACTCAAGCAATAGATAATAGTATCTTGCTCATATGAGTGATTGATTGATATCAAACTGCGTCATAAAGAAAATCAAGTTACCTATTCTTATCACATCCTGTTTATTTTCCTTTGTAGTTATTGTCTCATCTAATTTGTCAGTTGAGTTAAACGGTCAATCAGACTTAGCCGATGTTTCCGCTGATAGTATTTCGATAAATGCATCGATAATTGAAGACCACGAAGACAAATCTGATCCAAATCTCGTCTATTATGATATTCAAAATTTTGAAATTGGTATATCAAACCGAAGCGATATTTGTCCGACAGACAACTGCGACTATTCCTTCACCACTGAGAATAAAGAAGGATTTCGCCTGGACAACTCAAGTGGACGTATGTTACATGGTCTTTTAAAGGTCACAGACGAAGGGGAATCGAAAATATTTCAAATTTATGGATACTTCAGTAGCATCAATCCTACTTTACAGAAACATGTGGCATCACAAGAAGCGTTAGAAGGTACAATTCAGTTTTACATAGGCGATGACGCCTTGGGAAAAGAATATCAGGTAAATGGTTCTCTAATCTGGAAAAGCGATAAAAACGCTAACCTGTCTTTAATAAGTTGAATCTATTATGGATTCCTAAATCTATTGCAGATAGATTAACACACGAGAAATATTGCAGTCTTATTTACCTTAATTTTTTTGAACATGGGATTATATGAATTTGGCTTTTACAACCAATTTTGGGACAGAAATTAATTCATTTAATAAATGCATGGCAACAATTTGTAGATGAACAATCTAGCAAAATACATTTAAATATTTCAATTTTTATTTTCCAAAAATGGGTATTCA
>DAIRDV010000004.1:12123-13626 GCA_036795955.1 Nitrososphaeraceae archaeon
ATTTTTGTAAGATTACTGACATAAAATTCAAAATAATTTGATAATTCTATATGCACTCTCCGTTTTCGGCATGCTAATTTCATTATCATCGACCGAAGGAGCACAAAATACGATGAATTCTAACGAAAATAATGAACCTAAATTTATTGCAATTCAAAATGCTCATTCGGGTTCAATTTCTGAAATCAATTCTACTTCTTATTTATTGCAACTTGATGATTTATCTGATAAAATAATATTGTTTTCTGACAGACCACACAGAGTAGTGCAGGCACAAAGTATCGATGACTTTATCGGCAATTGGTCATCGGGCTCAGATAGTTTTCAAGCAGATCCGCCAAATGCTGCGTTGGTGATATTAGCAGGCGGAAAAGAAGATGTGTTTGAGGTAGAGTTATTAAATTCACATTATGATCGCGATGAAAATAGACTTAGTTACAATTTTACTTTTCTTAATAAAACATCTTCATCTAGTGACCTACCATCCAATCTAGAGCAACCTGTTTTAATAATAGATTCATTTCCCACTACAGTTAATTCACAGGTTACAGACGCAGTTACCCAGCCTAACGTGAAGGTCATTGGGTGATTTGGAATCATTTGTAGAGTCACGAAGATTCAATATTGAAATCTATTCATATCTACGTAAAAATTATTTACGTTGCTTGATTAGTGGCCAGGTTGCAACGCTCATAAGGTTTATTTAAGTACTCCCTTATGTTACTTGGATGACAACAACAAGTCTGTATGTTTTATTATTTGGAATCATTTTCATTTTAACAACAAATACGTTAACTATGCAGTTTGGCCGGGTTTACGCAATTCAATTCCCTGCTGTTCCATTCGATACCATACCTATTGCTAAAATCATTACTGATAGAGGTGAATACAGATTAGCCCCTTCCTTTTCGATTGATTATGGGGATGAAACTGTAACCGAAAAAAATGTTAAAGCAAAATCTGTGGACAACATGGTATTAGACAAGAAAATAAATAGTTCATCTCTAGAATTAGAATGTGATAGTAACGATAACTGTGGTTCGAATCTTGCACCAATGTTTACCAAGATCTATTTGGTTAACGATTCTGAGACAGAGGATATAATTGCGAATAATAACATCACAGCCATTGATATAATAAGCAAGGAATGTGGGAATCTCACTACTCAAGATTGTGCAAATTTCAGTTTTACCGTACCAAATGACGTAGCACCTCGAAACTATAAACTTGTAGTTGAAATTTCTTTTGATGAAGCAAAATGGTTGTTTATTAATTCAGTTCAGATATCAAACTAACAGAAAATATAATTCTATGGAAGAATTTCCAAACTCACATCCCTGATTGTAATACAACCAGAACCATTATTCCTAATCCAAAAATATGACTTCATCTCGTAAAGGTTCTTATCCACCATCCATGGTTCGGGTGAACTATCAAATATGTCCATTACCTTATGAAATCCATTTCCATCCATATAGTCAATCTCCCCTATCTGATGTACCA
>DAIRDV010000005.1:0-13463 GCA_036795955.1 Nitrososphaeraceae archaeon
AAAGACTGCATTTTGTCAATTGTCCAACACAGCGCTAAAGTTTCAGTTTCCTTGTCAAAAAATGGAAAATGTCACGCCAGATATCATGATCAAGATGGCAAGTGTGAGTGTAATTCTTGCGCTGTTATTTACTGTTCCTAGTTTGGGAATATTTTTGGGAATTTATTGGCATACAGATAATTTAGTAATAGGAGCTATCATGGGTTTTTCAACCCATTTTGTTACCTTAGGATTTGCTCATCCATTATCTCGCTCTATCTCGACTTTTTTTGACAGTTAGTTGGACAAGCATCAAATTTATTTAGACAAACTCAAGAACAATCGATTCTACTCTAGTGGAGCATTAGCCAAAATAATTGAAAATTACAAATATCTAAATAGGAAATATGCAAAATTTGATAAATGTGGTCAACAAATTGCTACGTATTGAGGATTTGTGTTCCTTTAATAATATCATTTATTATGGCGAATCATTTATCTTAAATCGACTCGATATTTAGAAAAAATATCACTAAATTTTTGAATTGAGAAACCTCTTTCTTATGTCCTGCTGCAGCATCAACTTGATACAAGTTAAGATGATTGTTGATACTAAAAATCATGTTCTACTTTTGCTACACCCAAATTAATGATTTTTGAGTCAATAGTATCTAGAAGTTTAACTTGAATTATTTCCATCTTTGTTTCTTATTCATAAGAAGGTAAGTACATTGGTGGGTTATTCAGGCAAGATTAAAATTGATGCAGAATTATTACTTTAATGACAAAGGATGTGCAATAATCAATGAGCAAGGTAAGCATGCCAGGAAAAATTTTCGGTACTGTCATGTCTCATGGATTAAAAGGGAGAATGTTAACAAACAACGAACTCCAGATGCTAACCGAATCAAGAGATATGGATGAACTAGTAACAAGGATGAAAAATACCGTTTATCTGGATGCGTTGGCTAAGCTTACAAAGCCATATACCGCAGATAAGATTGAAAACGCACTGAAAGAATATCTTGTAAACACACATGCAAAAATGGTTAACATTTCAGGCGGAGCAAGAATTATCAGCGCGTATTTTGTAAAGCACATTACATGGAATTTAAAGATGATTTTGAAGGGGAAAGCTCTAGGAAAATCCTATGATGAACTCTTGCCCAAGATAAACCTGAGGGCTGAAGAACTAGTAGGTAGACGAGACCTTGTAGTTAAGGCACTAGTTTCAAAAACATTGGAAGAAGCGGTATCTACCCTTGCAGGGAGTGAATTTGCAGAGGATGTTACCAAAGCGGCCGCCATTTACAAGGATAAAGGAGATGTCAGAATTTTTGATATTTACCTCGATCATGTATTCTACCATGATTTAGGCAGAGCGATGAATACTGAATCACAATCATTGGATGCAAAAAACATAGTCTCTGTGGATATTGATTCTTATAATGTACTTGCCATACTGCGAGGAAAATTTTGGAACTTGTCTGCCGATGAAATAAATAATCTCATGGTAGCTAGTACATCGAAGGTAACAAAAGAAACTATACAGAAGATGATAAATGCGGAAAAAATATCTGAGGTAATTGGGGAATTATCCAACACGGTATACAAGGATATAGTCCCTCAGAATCAAACAAGCGACATAGATTCTATCTTAGAAATTGAAAAGGGATTTGAAGGTATTGCATTAAAGCGTGCCTTATCAGCATTTAGATCGATGTTTAGCGTGGGAATTGTGCTTGCAGCACTGAAACTCATAATGATTGAAGTTAGAAATTTATCAGCTATCGCTTCTGGAGTTGAACAAAAAATTCCGGCAGAAACAATTGTATCCAAACTAATTAACACCAGTTAGACCAAACGTCTTTCAAATAACCAAACCAACAACTTTATCGGTCTCCTGAGACCTAATAATACATATAATAAAAAAATTTGCTATTGAAATATGTTTCTCTTAACTAGATCGTTTTTCCGGCCATATGAGATTTGAATATAACATTTTTGGAATTAGTTTCTTAAACTCTACTCCTTCACCCCTATACCATTTTGGGAACCATTCGTACAGATGTAATCTTATGGTCTGGATATAAACAATTAGTCCCTCAATAAGCATTATTCCTATGTTACCCCCAATCAGTACTGCCAACCCGCCTCCGCTCTCATAAGATTGATTAACTGTTACTAAGAGTGCTGCGTGTACCAAAAGCATAATCCCTATCCTGGTATAACTTATCACATTAGATAGGACCTCGATGATCCTTACCAATATAACCTCTATAACTATTCCCATCAGTCCACCACCTTCATCATGGCCAAGTTTAGCAGCATGTTCTTGTTCCTTCTTACCTCCTAAAATCATAACTCCCACTGTTGCAAAGATTATCGGAGGTGTAGCTTTAGCTACCAAGTCCACTGTTACCCACTTTCCAAACAAAAATGACAGCCACGGAACTGGCTCATTGTGAATAATCCCTGTTACTCCGAACATACCGATTATATCATAACCTGAACCTATTGCCGCTAGTATTAATGCGACTATGGCAAGAAATTGTACTATGGAAGGAACATCATGTGTTAAAATTAAGAGTTTATTCTTTTCGAGTATATCGTGTCTAAGTTTAAGAAACATTGCTATCAACAAATGTACGATGCCTATAGCTACTGAAACTTTGAGTATTTTTATTACCTGATCGAATGTTAGTTCTGAAACATTCAGGGAACCAACTATCCATCCTAATGGCTGAAAGACATGTGATAAGACTGCTATCTCATCTAAGTGAAAACCAAACATTTCACCTGTTCCCAAACCTGCAATGCTGGCTGCCGCACCGCTGGCAGCCAATAAGGTTGCCCATGTTTTCAGATTTCCGTTCCCTCTGTATCTTAAGAACATGCCTAAACCGAACAGTAATAGTCCATGTCCCAAATCTCCGAACATTATGCCATAAAATACTGGCCAGACAAAAGCTATAACAGGAGTCGGGTCAACTTCACCATAGTTCGGAAGACCTTGAGTCTCAGTTATTACTTCAAAAGTCTTTGCATATCTGTTATTGACTAGTAATGTTGGAAGTTGATTGTTAGGGGCCTTATCTAAGTTGACAGGTTCTGAAATTGAGACATAATTTTTTGTAAGATCTTTGAATCTCTTTTCCATGTTATCTGGTATATACCCCTGAATCACAGCAAAATTCTTGGTGCCTCCTGGTTTTCTTGTTACTTCTAAAATGTCTTTTGCTACCTTTGAGGATTCGTATAATGAAAGCAATTTGGGCAAGAGGCTAACCTTTAATTTCTCTATTTTTTTAGTAATCTCTGCAGACTTCTTTTCAAGTTCTTTGCATTTCGTTTGGCATTTGTCATGAGCAGAGCCGGGATTCTGTGGTAATTCTGAAGGAATCTGAATAGGGTGCACGTTAAAACTTCTAAGTACTTTCATGATTTTTTCCGAATCTTCTTGTGACCCTATAACAGTAATGGATGATTTCTCGTCATTAAGTTTGAGCGGGTGTACTATAAGATCGGTCAGACTATTTTGAATTTCAGTGATATCTTTGGTATTAACAATAAAAATTTCCGCAAAAAATGTCCTGAGACCACGCAATTCGGACAAGTCCATTTTGAGCTTTGAAGCACTTCCGATCGCGTCCAGTGCGTTACGATATTCTTCAAGTTCCTTTTCTATTTGTTGCTGATTTTTTAGTAACGATATTGGTTCGTCTAGTAGAACTTTACTTTTCTTCTCTAATTCCACTATAAAATTTTGAATATCATCAATCTTGTAATCAGTTTTTTCCTGTGGAGCCCCCTTAAAGAGAGCGGCCATAACACCAGTTTCGAGGGGGATGCCCAAAGATCTTATAACATCATCAATCTCCTGGAATAGCTTTTGAGCACTCAATAAAAGATCATCAAAATAAGGATTACCATGTTCGGAGGGATTCTGCAATGGATGAAACCATTCTAATTCTGCCAATTTGCTCACGGCGTTGTGCGTTTCAACTCTTGGCAAAATCAAAGTTGTCTTTAACAGTTTAGCCTGTCCCATTGTATTGAGTTTTTTGATTACTAATTCTCCTTAAAACCTTTCCCTTTTCTCCTTTCAATAGTTCAAGAAATTACAATTTGTAATTACTTTATTTCGACTTACCTTGATATTCTAAATTTGAATTAAGACTTGAGATGGTGGTACGTTCTTGAAGTCATGCCAAAAAATTGACTAAAATCTTCTTTTTCTTTATATCAGCTTTACAAAAGGAAAAATTATTTGAGAATATTGCTATTGCTCATTGTCCCAATATAATGAACATCATTACAATACCGTAGATAGCAATGGATTCTACCATACCAACAAATATGAAGACTCTAGATTGCATTTTTGGATTATCACTAATTGCAGCTAAACCAGCAGCGCCTACGAATCCCAATCCTATTCCTGAACCGGCGGCAGCAAGACCGAATGCCATACCTGCGCCAATAAGTTTGGATGATCCCGCATCTGAGGTTGCCCCTTTTTCGGTTTGCCCAAATGCCGAACTGTTATACATGAATAGTATGCTAGAAGTCATAGCAATGGTCAGAAGAATAAGACTAACTTTTTGTCTGTTAACACCCATCATACACTGGTTCGAAATTGAAGGCCATATTTAATTATAACTAAGAACGTTGCGTGAGTTCCAAATTTAGTGCGTCGTATATGCTGAAATGAATTGTAGTGAACAGAAATATCTAACATCATTAAGAGATTCTAATCGATGTAATGTTTCTACTCGGAAAATTGTTAAAGTGTTTTAGAACTTGATATTGGTTTAATGAAATGTCTCAAGCCTTGGAGATAGCCTTTTTCTTGTAAGAAGAAATTTCTTGCTTTACATCCTGTATCATAGAGTCATGTTCTGATTGTAAATTTTGTTTTGATTTCTTAAAGTACTCTGCAATAATATCAGCCTCCATCTTACTTGCAACCATCAATATGCATTATTACGTGTACTCTATATTCTTTTTCTTATCTAAAACAACTTTTACTTTTTTCAGTCTTACAAATTCTTCTCGCTCACGTTCTTCCAGCGTTCCCTTAATGAAGGAAATGGCATTCTGATACTGCGGAATTATAACATATTCAAGTGCGTTGATTAATTTTTGGGTTTTTTCGAGTTCCTTTGCCAGACTGAAAATGGCGTTTTCATATTCGGCCGCTTTACAAATTTGTGGTAGCATATTCTTTATCAATTTAGATGCCTTGTCAACATACACGTTTGTTTCTGAGAATCCATAAGATAGGTCTTGACCCCCTTGTTTTGTTTTTATCTGTAGAGTTGGAATTTTGACATCAACTATCCTTCTAACATTTACATTTACTTCCATTATACCTGGAGTCGAATCTGAAATAGATTCAAGTGTGGATGTTCCAAGTGACATATACGAATCATAGACTGCAGAGTAAATATCAGAAAGTGGAGACCATATATCACCCCTAGTTTTATTAGCTTCTTCTATCATTTCATCAATTTTTTTTAGTAACACTTCTCTCTTGTCATCAAGTATTTTGTGAACCATACTGCTAACTTGCAACGATCTCCTAATCTTAATCAGTTCTATTTTCGTTGCAGTAACATTTTTTCCAAATGACATTTTGATGGACTATAGTTTACTTGTTTCCCTTATAATACTGCTGAATATGTTTGTCCTTAATTTTGGTTAGTTCCCCTTCTGGTAAAGTAGCTAAAATATCCCATGCCCTGCTAAGTGTTTCATCCAAATTTCTATTTTCATCAGGACTTTGTTTCAGAAATTGCGTCTCAAAACTATCGCCAGCGTCAAGATATTTCAAATCAACTCCGGTCAACCCTGCCTTTCCTACAATTTCTGCCAATGCTCTTACTTCTTGGGCCCTAGAATAAGCATCGTATAGCTGGTTGCCCACCTCCATATGATCTGATCTAGTTTTTCCTTCTCCAACACCATCCTTCATTAATCTAGAAAGTGACATCATAACGTTGACTGGCGGATATATCCCCTTTCTAAAAAGGTCTCTTCCTAGAACCACTTGTCCTTCCGTAATATAACCGGTCAAATCAGGTATAGGATGTGTAATGTCATCTGCTGGCATTGATAATATCGGCATTTGAGTAACACTTCCACTTTTTCCTTTAATTCTCCCTGCTCGTTCATAATTATTCGCCAGATCGGTATACAGATATCCAGGATATCCTTTTCTTCCAGGAACCTCTTCTCTAGCGGCGCTGATTTCTCTAAGGGCTTCCGCATAATTGGTCATATCAGTCAGTATTGCCAATACGTGCATACCTAGATCAAATGCCAGATACTCTGCAACAGTCAAGGCCACTCTTGGAGTTATGATTCTTTCAATTGCAGGATCATCTGCCAGATTAACGAACAAAACACTTCTTCTCAAAGCACCTGATTCCTCCAAGCTTCTCTTGAAGTATTGTGCTTCAGAGTACTGGACACCGATAGCTGCAAATACTACAGCAAAATCTTCGTTGGTCCCTACAACAGTAGCTTGTCGTGCGATTTGTGCGGCTAAAATGTTATGTGACATTCCAGAGCCAGAAAAAATAGGCAACTTTTGACCCCTTACAAGCGTTAACATACCGTCAATAACCGATACGCCGGTTTGAATGAATGAAGTTGGATATTCTCGGCTCTGTGGATTCATTGGTTCTCCGTTCACATCAAGGAATTTATCAGCAACTGGATCAGGTAACCCATCATTTGGTCTACCTAGCCCATCGAACACTCTTCCGAGTAGTTCTTGAGATACAGGCATGGTCATGGTTTTTCCGAGAAACTTTACTTTTGTTCCAGTTATAGCTAGTCCGGTTGTTCCTTCAAAAACCTGTACTACTGCCTTACCGCTCCCTACTTCAAGAACTTTTCCTAATCTTCTTTCACCGTCATTTGTTTCAATTTCCACCAGTTCGTCAAATGATGCTTTAGATACACCATCAATAACCATAAGTGGTCCTTTTATTTCGGCAATTTTTGTATATTCTATTCCAGTAGTTTTAGACAGAGACCTTTACCTCCTCAATGTTACCTTTGAATGAATCTGATAATTGCTTTTCTATATCTTCTAACTTTGAAATCTCCTCATCAGTAACTTCAAACTTTGCCTTTAACAGGGTAGTAATAATTGGCAATGCTCTGATATCTGCTAAGGATTTTCCCTCTTTTAGGGCTTTTTGTGCTTCTTTGTAGAACTTTACCATCAATCTAACCAACTTCAATTGTTTCGCCGGACCACAATATGTATCAACTTTATCAAAAGAGTTTTGTTGCAGTATTCCGATCTTTAGCATTCTGGCTACCTCTAGAACAAGTTTTTCCTCGTCGGGAAGCGCTTCAGGTCCCAACAATCTAACAATTTCTTTTAGTGTATCTTCACGCTGCAATATGTGATACGACTCTGCTCTCAGATCATACCAATCAGGACTTACGTTTTCCTTCCACCATTTTGATATGTCTTCAAGATATCCAGAATAAGACTGCATCCAGTTAATTGATGGATAATGTCTCGAATATGCCAATCTAGTATCTAGCGCCCAAAAAGTCTTGATGAATCTAATTGTGTGAGTTGTTACTGGTTCGGTAAAGTCTGCTCCAGATGGAGATACTGCGCCAACCAATGTTACAGAACCGGAACGATCTGGTGATCCAAGTGCTCTAATTCGTCCTGCTCTTTCGTAGAATTCTGCGAGTCTTGAGGCCAAGTACGAAGGATAACCCTCTTCTGCGGGCATTTCTTCCAAACGACCTGACATTTCCCTGAGGGCCTCTGCCCATCTACTTGTAGAATCGGCAACAAGAACAACATCATAGCCCATATCCCGATAATACTCTGCCATAGTAACACCTGTGTAAATTGATGCCTCTCTAGCGGCAACCGGCATGTTACTAGTATTAGCTACTAGTACTGTCCTTTCCATTAATGGTCTCTGAGATCTGGGGTCAATCAAATGTGGAAACTCAACAAGAACTTCAGTCATTTCATTTCCTCGTTCTCCACAACCAATGTAGACTACAACCTTTGAATCCGCCCATTTAGCTATTTGATGTAGTGTAACAGTCTTACCTGTGCCAAATCCTCCTGGAATTGCACCCGTTCCACCTTTTGCTATAGGGAAATAAGTATCAATGATTCTCTGACCAGTAACAAGTGGTACTGTGGGATCATATCTTTCGGCATATGGACGTGGTTTTCTGACCGGCCATTTATGATACATTTTCAGTTGAATTTTATCTCCATTCTTGCTGCTGGCCTGTCCAATGACTTGTTCTAAATCATATTCTCCTTCCTTGGCGATATCGTTAAGGGTCGATTCGGGATAATTTGGAGGAACTAATATTTTGTGAGTTAACAAAGGTGTTTCCTCTACTGTCCCAAGGACTGAACCTCCAAAAATAGTATCATCTTTTTTTACTAACGGATTAAATTTGTATTTCTTCTTCAGATCAACAGGGCTTGTAGTAATTCCCCTACCAATGAAGGCTCCTGACTTTTCAGCAATCTCATCCAATGGTCTTTGTATACCGTCATAAATCCTACCAATAATTCCTGGACCGAGAAGAACTGAAAGTGGCTGACCTGTACCTATTACATCTTCCCCGGGTTTGAGTCCGGATGTTGATTCATAAACTTGAATAAACGCTACGTCTCCAGTTAATCTGATAACTTCTCCAATTAGTTTTGAATCACCAACCTCCACTGTTTCATACATTTTTACAGACGACATTCCGTCAGCCTTAACTGCTGGCCCGCTAACCCAAACTATTCTTCCTTTTGCTACCATTTACTTATTCTCCCCTCTAAGCAGTTGGACGATGTCTTTCCTTATTAAAGGTTTGAGGCTTTCAATATTAGAATCAAGTGTATTATCCAAAGTCATTGTCCCGTCCATTGAAGTTGCTTTTATTCCTCCGAGTATATCCAGAAAGTCATCTGATACACTCACTTTCATGTTTTTGCCGGTTGATTCTTGTGAGGATATATTTCTAACTAGCTTTTGGTCTGCTTTATTGCATTGTATGACTATATCAGAACCTAACTTTGAAACACTATCTTTTATCATCCGGGTTAGCAGTTTTTCATAATTTTTTTCATTATTACTTTGCGTAAGTTTTTCTTTTGCCTTGGTAAAAATTTCATCTATTGCGGATTCGATTATGATTAACTCTTTGTTTCTGGCGCTAAGGGTGCTAGATCCTATTATTTGTCGTTTTAGATTTTCAGCTTGCTTTTTCGAAGATTCGATGATAGCGTCATACTCTACTTGAAGAGTGCTCTTGGAAGATTCTAAATTTTTTAATGAATTCTGAAGTGCAGAATCAATTTCAGAAATTAATTCCGATTCTTTTTGTGAAAGAACTTTATCAATGGTTCTTTCTAAAGAATTTAAACTCATTCATTGACTTTTCAGAACTACGTGATTTTAATCTTTTGATGAAATCTAAGTTAAAGAAAAATAATTAGCTAGATTATCTGAATTATGGAAAAATAATTAATATGTGATATGTTTTGGAATCATAATTCACTTTCGCGCTTCATTCATAATAATTATGAACCCCTGCATACCTCGCAGGTGAATGTTCCTTCAGAGTACATTAGCACATCCGACCACTCTCCACATTCATCACAATATCCAGACACAACAGATGCCGGTCTACCAATTTCCCCTCTTATCATAGCAGCCTTCTCTGATACCACATCAACTAGCTCTGGAGTAACTGCAATGACATCAGAACTAGAAATTATTCCTGCTAGTCTGTCTTTGTATACAACCCCTAACCTTTTGATATTATTTTTTCTAAATATCCGTGCTGCTTCAGTTATGCCTTCTCCTGCCTCGACGGTATGAATGGGTTGCATTACTTTTACTGCCGTAACGGTAGATGGCTCTAAATTGCTTGCCACAACTTTTGATACAACGTCCCAATCAGTGACAATTCCTACGGGTTTATCATTGTCAGTTATGATTACACTACCAATAGTATGCTCTTTCATTTTCATTGCGATGTCAGCGATGTTATCGCTTGGAATAGCTGTGATTACAGGGCTATTCATTATATCCCTTACCAGGACTCTCGTCGTCATGTTTGCATCTGTATTTTCTACTAGTTTTTTCGTCACAATATAATTTAGGATATTTGGTTTAATTGTCTTTCTAATCTTCTTTTGTATAATGCGATTACTCAGGAATATCGAGTGGTAAAAAACAAATCTAACCGACTTGATTCAATTTATCCATTTATAATATCATTAATGGCTAATCCTCTTTCCGCTCGCTCTATTTTGGATTGTCCGGGAGGCAGCATTCTTATAAATTCGTCTAAGGATATTTTTTTACAATATTCTGCCAGACTTTGATCAAATTCAGAAATAGATCTTACGAATTCACTTTTAACTTTCTTTGCAAGATTCATCGGATCGATTCCACCTGGTAATAACGATGTAAATACCAAGCTTCGTTTTCTTACAGCGTTCAAAGGTCCACAAACAATTGAGTATTTGTTTTCAATCTGGACCAGCCCTATTGAAAGTTTTAATTCAATACCCTTGCAAAAATTTCTTTTACCTTCAATGACAAAAGAGCCTTTTGGAAGAAATTGGCCCGTCGGTGCCCCTTTCTTTACCTGATTAGGGAATACCCAGTACGCATCTGCGCTTGATAATCCATCCTTCCATGCTCTGCTAAATGATACTGTTGCTTGGGCGGCCTCCTCGATATAGCTGTTATCTTGATTTTCTTGATTGTTAACATTCTTAACCAGGAAAAAAGGCGAACCATGAACTTCTGCATGAAAGATAATATCTTTTTCAGTCATATATTTGCGAATAACGGCAGAATTCGAAGATGCATCTCTACCACCTATTACCAAATATCCGTCAGTAGTTACGAACCAACGGTACCGCTCATACCATTGTTTTGATTCTAAATTACTAAATTGAATTTTTTCATGAATTTTTTGTGTTTGAGTTTGTAATTTTTCAACTTTTGATCTCAGTTCCTCACTAGCCTTGTCTATATTGATAGCTCCTCTTTCCAATTCCTTGGCTCTGGAAAATAAAAGGGATGAAAATCTTGGGATGCTTGATTCGAATTTGATTCGTTCGTTCTGTATATTTAAAAAAGCAATACCATTTTCCTTTACAATTTCAGAATCATTATTTTCCAAAAAGCTTTTAATTGCACTATCGTTCATATTTTCGATACCTGTGGAGGAAAGTTTCATAAGTTCATGAGCAACTTTTCTGAGATTTTGTGATCTAGTAATAACTTGCTCTTTAGCTTTGTTTTGCTCTTCTAAATCATGTTCGAGTTCCATAATTTTTCTGTCCGTTTCTTCTGTTTTCAGACTCCGCCCAACTGAAATTATTTCATTGCTGAGCACTTGGTCTATTCCATCCATGTATGATTCAACCTTCTTAGAATTAGAGTCTCCTGACATTACAATAGGTGAAGCATCGATTGCTAAACCGAGTTTATCCACTATTATTGACGGTTCATGATTAGTTTCGTCTAGAACCTTACTTGTAATTTCCTTGGTCTTGTCGTAAATAGTCTCTACGTCATTGTCGCTAAGATAGTTTGCATACTTTTCGCTAATTTTCGAATTTAGTAATATTTCTTCTACGTATTTTCTTGGTAATGACGTACAATTCGCTAACCATCTTACTAGATCTGTATTTTCCGGTTGTTTGCCTCTGCTATTTTTCATGCCCTCGAAAGAAATTTGAAAGACGTCTTCACCTCTATTTGGAGGTAAAACATATTCTAGCCCAGGTTTCAATATTCTATGTCTTACTTCCACGGGATTCAAAATCCAGAGTATCTTCATCGATTCATCACATAAGATAATATTCCCTTTTCCGAAAATTTCAACTACTAATTTCCTTTCTTTATCGTCTTTATTCATAAAATGAAGAAAGAAAATTCTCTCGCTTCCAGGCTGTGATATAGAGCTTATTTTAGCCCTTTCGATTTCGCGACTTAATACGGTAAGAAGTTGACTGTCTTCCATTTGCTTGTATTTCTTGCTTGTAATCCATATCCCCTTAGTTGAAACAATGAGATTGATGTCCGCTTCAGTAGGATGATGTAATTTTAAAAGAATCGAATTTTTCGTAATAGAAGAGATATTACTGACGTAGTAACTAGAAGTTATCTTTGAATTAATCTTGTTTACGAGGTAATGTAGCTCAATACCTGATAATTCCATACTGTGATCTTAAAGAGGATGAATATTAATTAAAATAAAAGATATCACTTTACAATCGAAAGGAATTAAACCTGCATTTAATGTGAAAAAAGTAATTGGAACAACTCGATAAAATTTATTATATGAGAGCCTTGATGGGCGTGATTTGCGGTGTTATACTTGGTTTTATCCTTAATCCTTCAAACTACTCGGCTTCCATACCAATAATAATAGCCCTTGGACTATTTTTCTATATAATATCTTATGTCATTGCAAAAAAAATGGGCTTGAGAGTGAAGACTGAAGACAGGAAAAAAATTCCTACCAATGGGATCTTTCCATTTATCTTTTTGATATTAATGTTCTTGATCGTTACATACACTGGTTTACACGCGTGAGAGAACGGTTTAAAAGAATTTGATTCAAAAGTTCATGTAGACACAATGATATGGAACTATTCAACGCCAGGTATTCCGGATGAATTCTTTGAACGGTCAGATAAGGTCCCCATCACAAAAGAAGAGATACGCTCAATCGTATTGAGTAAACTACGCCTTAAGCGCGGCTATTCTGTTATTGATGTAGGGTCCGGTAGTGGTAGTATTACTGTAGAGATTTGTCTTCAAGTAAATTCTAAAAATGTGTACGCAATTGATGTGGATAAAAACGCCGTAGGATTAACAAAGAAAAACCTAGATAAGTTTGGGGTATCAGCGAACCTAATTCATTCCAAGGCAGAAGAGATCTTGCCTTCATTGCCAACTGTTGATGCAATAGTTATAGGTGGAACAAAGGGTAAAACTGGTAAAATTATCGAGCTTTGTGTATCTAAATTAAGGAAGGATGGAAGATTGGTGATTGACACAATCTTAATTGAAACAATGTACAATGCCCTAAAATCCCTTAAGAAGCAAAAAATGTACGAAATTGAGGTTACTCAAGTTATGATATCAAAAGGCAAAGATTTTCCAAGTGGTACAATGCTTGTTTCTAGAAATCCAATCCTGATTTTGTCGGCCACTAAAAGATGAACTAGATTTTATTTCTCCCTCGGCTTTGTATGAGTTAAATGTAATGCCAATTGCATCTTTACTTTAAATAACTCATTTTTTACAACTGAAAACATGAAGCTTTCATGCATAGGATGTGGGCCTGGTGATCCTGATTTGTTGACAGTGAAAGCCGTGGATAGGATACAGAATGCAGATGTCATATTTACTCCAACCTCTAAAGAGGGTAAGCCTAGCATTGCTTTATCAATT
>DAIRDV010000006.1:0-13429 GCA_036795955.1 Nitrososphaeraceae archaeon
AAATTTTTTAATCATTCTCATTTCTCTTGGGGATATCGTACTTATCAATCCACTCAACATGTTCAAGTCTCCAATATGGACGATTAGAGGATTATCAGAAGGCCTACCTTTAATCTGGTAAATTTTTGATATCGCCAAAGGGTCTAGAGCGTTTGCACCCAATCCGTATACCGTTTCGGTTGGGAATGCAACGATTTCTCCGCTTCTAATTAAACTCGATGCTCTTTCAATAATGATGTCATCAGGTTTCTTGGAATTGATTATCAATACTTCAGTTTTGACTCTCTTGTTCATGGATTGAATTTTTAATGTTTCATCTTATTATTATAGAGATTCTTTTGCCATAACCTGGAGATTTTTTGGGCAAGAATGTGAAGTAAATTACATTCAATTTTCTCTAGCATGATATCTGAGTTCATGAGTTGGAACAGTCGTTCCAACGGGGAATTTCACGGTTCCCCTTAATTACTTAGGATACTTCATAATGACCCAATGAGCAAAACCGTATGCAAAAGTGACAATAATAGGGGAAAAATACAGATTATGGCAGACATCGTAGATCTGTGTAAGGCGGGAATCAGAAAGACCCACATAATGTACAAGGGAAATTTGAGTTATGAACAAATCAACAGATATTTGTATGAACTTTTAGAGAAGGAGTTAATTATCCAAAATCTCGATGACGGCGTATTGACTTATCGTGCTACGGAAAAGGGTCGTTCATTTTTACAGTATTACAATTTGATGCTGGGCATCCTAGATGAAAATGTAGTTAGTATATCTCCCATTGAGAAACTCACTTGATAATTTAGCAAATTCAAACCATTGCTATGGATTTTGAGAATCAGGCTTTCTTTCACGTCCATAAGACCTAAACATAAACCCACTAACAACAAGCAAAATGATGAAACCTGAGGTCACGAGAGCCAGCGTTATCGGAAGGCCCAATATGAGACTAGTGATAATTGGGATAGCAGCTGGTATACCGATCATCGGTAGCCATTTTCTCAAGGTAGATGCATTCAAGCTAATCTAGATTGATTCGTTCTAGTTATAATCTTTTTAGGGATAAAGATTAAAAGAAACGGCAAAGAAATTGTGCAAGAATAATGTACGGAGTTTTGTTGTTACTCTAATATTGCTGTCAGTGAAGATTCTTATCCGCATTTAACATTGGATGTAAATGTCCCTTTGTTTCCATTATCGGATACAAGTCTAACTGTACCTTCTCCACAATTTCCTGAAAGTTTAACATCAGAAGGCGTTTCAACATTACACATATTGTCAAATGCTTCAAAACCCTTTAGGACAAAACCATTTGACGACGTCTTCACGTTAGTGATCATTCCCCCTGCAGATCCCATTTCTTTGTGGTCTAAATTCCATTCTGCAAAAGGTGTTCCTCCATCATAGGACACAAAGAAATTTATTCTGACTCCTTTGATCTCTTCGCCATTTCCACAGGAAATTGCGCCCTTTCCTACGGTCTTTAACTCAAGTTTTTCTGCAAAAGATATCTGACCAATGTATATTGAACAAACAACTAAACCAAAAACTAATAGAATTCCCATTATCTTTGTTCCCATTAACTTTTCCATTGGATTTGATTATAGGATTATATCTTTTAAGAGCTAGGTAAGATATTTCTGAATCATGTTATAGCATCTTTTACTGATATGCGATTCGTTATTTTTTTGCATTTGAGTAATGGTAGTTCTTTTCTATTTTCAAACATTAATCAAGATGCTTGTGTTGCACCATACTCTACACATTATTATGTTTTCTAGGACACTATCAGTTTCGAACTTTGAATAATCAAAACAAAATAATTAAAAAACAATAAATCAAAATAAATAATTCATATCGCAATACCATTTGATCTACCGGGAAATAGGATTTTCTTTTATTGCAAGTTTAATTATTCAGAATCCTTACATTAAGGAACAAAAAATAAAATTCGTTATTGAGCTAACTATTGCAATCGTAGAAATTTGAAAATAATTAACATTTTTATATCAAAGAATATCTTTGTTAAATGTGTTTAGGCAAAATACGTATTTTTTTGCTTCGATTTTGTCTAGTATTTTGATTCTATCTTCATTAACTTTTCCATTTTATACTCTTCCTGTTTTTGCTCAGGTTCCTGCAAGTCCCCAGGTTCCAGCAAATCCCATTTCTCAGGAGCAATATGATAAACTTAAGAATTGCACAACAGATCTTAGTAAGAAGCCAACTCCAGTAGAATATCTCACGTACTTTAATTGTGGTCATGTTTCAAAGGACGAAACTGGTAAAACTGTAAGACAATTCACACTCATCGTTGAAGAAAATCAAAAAATACCTATTTCATATGAAGGTCATATCTTTGATGCTTGGACATTTAATGGCACTATACCCGGTCCAACCATAAGAGTTACAGAGGGTGATTTAGTCAGAATTAGAGTTATTAACAGCAATGAGAATGAAAATCCACACTCATTGCATACTCATTCTATTCATTATGCCAAGAACGACGGTGTTTCGATGGGTGGATATCCCGGAGGAGCTATTTCACCTGGCAGGAGTTATACTTATGAATTTATTGCCCAACCATATGGAGTATATCCATATCATTGTCACGTCGATCCTATAGCAGATCATATTAACAGAGGGCTCTATGGGATGATGATTATAGATCCTAAAGAGCCACGTCCACAAATGACCGAGATGGCCATGCTCCTTAACGGGTATGACTTGGATCTTGATGAGGAAGGACCAATTAAATTACCTCCAGCCGCCCTATTTCAAACATCTGCAGATGCCGATACTACCGGGGATAACACGAGTATGACTAATAGCACTGGCAATAATCAAACTGATGCCGTTACCAATATGAGTGATTCCACTAACAGTAACGGGACCTCCACTGATACCAACCTAACTCAAATTTCAACTTCAACAGATAATAACGGTGATGGGAATGGTGGTGAAGGTGGTACTGGGGATGTTTCAAAACAAGATACTGATCAACCACGAGCAAATGAGATCTACACCGTAAATGGGAAGGCATTTGAATATATGATGAACCCAATAGTATTGCAAACAGGCAAACCATATCGTATTTATCTTGTCAATATGCTAGAATTTGACTTGGTCAATTCATTCCATATGCACGGAGCCATGTTTAATTATTATACAGCTGGCACTGATGAAACCCCGGATTATTACACTGACATTGTAACCTTGACACAGGGAGACAGAGGCATTCTGGAGTTCACATATCAATATCCAGGAACCTATATGTTCCATGCACACCAGGCAGACTTTACTGATTTAGGCTGGATGGGCCTTTTTGACGTAAGAGGAGATCCGGTTGAATTGCCTCCCAATCACGATGCAACCTGAAATACGATCTAATATACCATCTAATTGCTAGTTCTACAAACGGGCGAATGTTATTGTGAACGAGTAGGAGTACCTCTAGATCTTTTTATAATTGCTAATTTTTTCTGGTTTCATATTTTTTAAATAACATGATAGTCTATACCTGAATTTTATGAATATCCCGTAAATTACGACTCAAAAATATATTTTTAATCAGAAAATTGACTTGACATACTTGACTTGATTATATATCTTGGACCAACTGTCAGAAATCCGATATGGCCAAATGCCTCGTCCTATCTGAGCTAACTTATTTGCTCTTGTTGATGACCGATTACAAATGTATTATTGAACTACAAAGGTAATTGACTTTGTAGTTTCAATACCTGCTTGTGATGCGCTGGCCAAGACGGAAAATGTTCCTGTTACATCTTCATTGATTCTAAATGAAGGTTCAAGTGTTCCATCATTATCAGTGTAGTCCTTTACGATATTTCCTGAGGGATCTTTGATAGTCAAACGGAGAAATACCCTGTCAAGGGTATTGCCAGTAGCGGGATCTGATGCGGTAAGTGAAACTGTTTGTCTCTCTCCAGCCGATATTGGATTATGTTCTACGCTAAGATCTAGCGATATCTTATCAGAATTTGATGTAGTTGTCGTATCTATAGGTAAATCCGATTGTGACGTAGAGGTTTGTGGCTTGGCAGAGTTTTGTACTTTGTTATTAGCAGTCGGTAATGGTAACTGTACGTTGCTAGTTTGGTTAGGTGTTTGGGTAGGAGTAGAACTTCCGGTAACATTAATACTGAACCATTTAGTAACAGTCGGGCCGGCAGGTGGAACCAAGCAGGTAATCTTTGATGTCAAATCATTAAGCCCCGTTTGAATAAGATGGTATTTGGAAGTATATGTAAAGCTCCATGTGGAAAAATCAGAAGTCCCGTTTGATCCCGTTGGTGTAGCCAGCTGATATGGCTTTAAATTGTTCCAATCTACATATACCTGGCATTGAGCTGATGAATTGTCAGAGGAGGTCCCAGATATTTTAAGTTCACCAACTGGAACCTGTTGAGTGCTGAGAGGCGATTCAATTTTTATTGATATCGCAAAAACCTCGTGCTCGATACTGATTAATATTATTAAGAATACAAGTGTTCCTGATAAGCCAAAAAGAAGGGATCTTTCTAAATTCATATTCATTCTATTTCATCCTATTCTATCTTTTTCCCCTTATTTTTGTTTTTTATATTTTATTAGTACAAAATAAGCGACTAAAAAATCTCTTCATAAATAGTCACATTTTTTTAGGGAAAAGGAATATCGGGTAGTTCAAATGGAATGTCATCGCTAGTCGGGTTCGTATTTCCGGGACAATTAGATTTGCATTCATCATCGACTGTGCCCTTCATGTTGTCTGAGTTTGAATTGACACGTGAATGAAAGTCTCTCACATCAAGGTCGTTTGAGTGCGTACCTTCAATAGAAGATGTATTGAGAACTTCTTTTTCATTATTGACACCTCTTAATTCAAATGGATCTGATTTCTCTATTTGAGTTTTGAGAGCAATCATTATTTCTTTATTGGTAGTTTGATTATTTATCAGACTTGCTGTAGTATAATATTGCTGAGGGTGATTGTAATTGACGTCGTTTGATTTTACTATCAAACTTCCATACGCTTGGCCATGAATAGATGTCACTGCGAATAAAATACTACTAAATATAATAAGAGCACTAATTCTACCTATCATGACCCTGCAGTAATTCAATTTAGCTGTTAGCAAGTATATTTGGATTAGGTAACGAATTGCAGTATGAAAATCAAGGTAAAATCACTAGTACATTAATTAAGGTAAAATTTTAGTACGAACATTACTATAACGAAATACACTTGACACATCTTCTATAAAATTCGTAGCTCCAATACAGGTGAACTTTTAGTTTTGTTTTTTTTAAGTTCACTCTTCTAATAGTGCATGTAAAGTTGACTGACATACGGTAGAACCAATAATACTAGACACATCAGTTGAATATTAGCAATCAATTGTTTTGATTTCCGAGATGAATCGAGTGTTGTTTTTCAAAATCTGACTTGAACTATTTGCCACTTGGGACTACGTAGAAATTGTTGAGATACATCTCGGAAACCTGCTCGAGTTCGTGACCTTCTAGATATTTTCCATCCGATATCTCTGAGAATTTATCAATTTCTTCTATACTAATCATGGTTGGTAAAACGACTGAAATTGCCTTGTGAGATAGAATAAATTTAATTGCTAGTTCAGTAATGTTCCATCCCTTCTTATCTGCTATTGCTTTCATATTTTCAACTTTCTTGAGGGCTTCTGAGATCCATTCCTTTTTTCTGACGCTCCGATGATCATTTTTATTAAAAGTCGTATTCTCATTAACTTTACCCGTCAAAATTCCTGAGGCGTCAGGTACTCTGGCCATTATACCAACATCCTTTTCTTCTCCTGCCTTTAATAGATCATTTCCGGGATCTTGTTCTAAGATGTTATACACCGATTGCAAACAGGTAATATTGTGTTCCTTAATTGCATGTAGTCCTTCGTCCTTCCATCCTATAGCGGGACCCAAGGCTACGCCATGACTTCTTATCTTTCCACTGGTAACAAGATTATCCAATGCATCAAATAATTCGCTATTTGTGACAGCTTGCATTTTTGGATTGTGAAGGCTGTAGACATCGATATAATCTGTCTGAAGTCTTTCTAAACTCTTATCTAGGGCATATTGTAAATACTCAGAGTTATGTTTTTGAGGTAACTCACTGTGTCCTATTTGTTCCGCGTTATACATATCATATCCCCACTTGGATGAATAGACTATTTCATTTCTCATTCCGTTGAAAGCGATCCCGATTAATTTTTCACTTTTTCCCTTCCCGTACATATCACCGGTATCAAAGAAATTAATACCTCTATCAAAGGCCCTCTTTAACATCCTAATTGCTTCATCATCTTCTATTTTTTTACCCCACCAATCCAGACCGATAGTCCACGCTCCAAATCCAATCTCGCTGACTTTAATATCGCTTTTTCCTAATCGTCTGTATTTCAATTCCATATCTCCAAGAAATCATTATGAATCCTTTGAAAGTCCTCGTCCTTAATTACCGGTTTACTTTTATTCACCAGTTCACTCGGATCTTCAAGTGATTTACCGTATTTTTTTGACAGCTCAATGTTAATCCATGACTTACATCCAGCCCATTCTGGTAGTACGTCTACTGAAATACTTTCAGGCAACCTGTAAACCCTCAATAAAAGTGCGTTCATTGGTTTATTTGGATTATACTTCATTCTCATTTTAACGTACTTTTCATTCCATATATGATACTTTTCTAATTTTGGTAGTACTGAGTCATCGTTGAATTCCTGTATTGCTTCCATTCTAGCCAATACCCTTATTGTATTTGTTGTTTCATTGATATTCATATTATTTGTTTTCTGAATTTCAAATTCTCGTAGATAATCTGGTTGAACATATTCCCCGGCCTGATGTTCCAATGTAGGATATAGTAAGAATATTTTTTGATTAACCTCAAACCCATTTTTATATTCTAATATGCCACCTTTGCGCAGCAATATTGATTGTTTCCCTTCCTCCAAGGCTCTACATACTATCGACCATTCTTTGAGTGCTATCATATTCAACCTAGGCTCTTGATTATATCAAAAATTTTTTTATAAACGCAGACTATCATTGGTGTGTCTCTCACGATGTATCTACTTACCTGCGTTTCTCGGAGTTTAATAATCAACTCCTGAAAGTCCATCAAATTATCAGTCTCAAAAGCTAGCATAAAATCCTGATCCCCTATACCAAATGAGTAAGAAGTATTCAATCTAATCTGTGGAAATTTCCTACCTGTATTAATGTGCTCTTTCATCATTTCATTTCTTTTTTCATATGGAAGGAGATACCATTCTCTTGATTTAATAAATGGATAAACAACATTGTACTTCAAAGGAGACTCGTCTTCCATAAAACCTGGGGTAGTTTTATTTGAATAAATTGATGGACGCGCTGCAGATAGATATACTTCGGACGCATCAATATATTTTCCAAGTACAGTAGTGTAAACTTTTGAAGTTAGTAATTGAATTTTTTCTATAGAATCTGAAATACTCCATATCATAAAGTCAGATTCTTTCCTCAAACCCAAAGTGGAATATGTTCTGACCTTCATCTTTGTGTTGGCTATGTCAATTAATGAAGAAAACTCCTTAGCAGCTTCATCCTTTCCTATATCATTAAGCCATCTCCATTTTGAATCTACTTTGTAGAATGAAAAGCTCAGGTATGTGGTGGGAATATTAGTACTATCTTTGCCATCCTTTGTCCCACCTTGATAATCTTTCGATTTATCACCACTCATAATAATACAAAAATATTCTGAATATTTAAATCAAATTTATAAAACTTGATTCTAAATTAAATTATGGAAAGACTCAAAAATCAAGTAATAACTGTCTAGTCGTCCGAAAGCAAATGTGTAAAAATTAGTGGTTTATTTGATTGACGTCTTTAACCATTCTTTCAATGTATTTTCTGTAATCTTTGTCGACTTCCTGAGCAGAAATCAATATTTTACTCTTAATTTCCGAGGATTCCAAGAACATTCGTGTATCCTTTGGAATACAATGACCTCCAATCCCATCCCTCGGTTCAAGAATATTCACATTCCATTTAGTATTAACTGCATCTCTCAATTCTGCAAATGATATGCCATTTGCCTTACAGAACATATACAGGTCCTCTGCAAATGCAATTTGCAGATATCTATCAGCATTTTCGACAATCTTACTTAATTCTGCAAGTTCCACAGTTGAAACAGAATACATGGGTATACCAAGAGTCTTGTATGATTTATTGCCAGTGTAGTAACCTAAATCGCCCTTTTCATCAGGATGCGTTACTCCGTCATAAAACCTAATACCGGTTCGAAGACAGCAGTCACAAACACCCCCAATTACACGCAATTGATTGACACCATGAAGATCTTCTTCTAACGCAAACCACCGATGTGGAGCATGAACCACATGGAATCGATGTTCCAGAATTTCAAACATTTTTCTAGTTGTACCTCGTGGCACGGTACTTTCGATAGATACCAGCTTTCCGTTAGTTGCCTCTTTTGCTATTTTTCTTGTAATTGCCATCAAGCCGTCAACTTGTGGTGAAGAAATATCATCCTGTCTGTGAGTGGAAATACATATTATAAAGACATCAATATCGCTAAAATTGTCAATTTTCTTGATACCATATTGCTTTTCAGCATTATCCATGGCAAGTTCATTATTGTCATATCCGTATACATCAAATCCTTTCTCCTTTACATATTTTGCAACGGGAAGACCAAGTTGGCCCAATCCTATAACTAAAATTTTTTCAAATGAAATTTCGTCTTTGCTATGATTAATCACCTTACAGCCTCCAAAATTTGAAACAAATGCTATTGTATTAATATTTATCTATTGTCATCTGCCTTTACTATGCTCATCTTAGCTCTAATCAGAATATTATAAATATGTAATAGAAGAAATTAACATAATTTTTAACACTTCGAATCTATTATCTTCCCAGTGAATAAAAATTCAATTATGATTAAATTTAGATCCGTTCTTAGTTGATTATTCTCCTTCGATTTTTGGGGTTATGAAAAATTGAACAATTTATTAAACATCGTTAGGAAATAGATACATGGCAAAAACTTTATCAAATCAGACTCTAAAAAAAAATAACATTGCTCCGCCATTCAGCTTAAAGGGAACAGATGATAAATCATATTCACTTGATGATTTCAAAAGCAAAAACCTTTTAGTAGTTTTTATTTGCAACCACTGTCCTTACGTTAAGGCTCGCATAGGAGATCTGGTAGCTCTACAAACTAAATTTTCTGAATCAGAATTACAAATAGTAGGGATAAATAGTAATGATCCTTCATATCAAGACGAGGGTTTTGATAACATGGTCAAATTCTCCAAAGAGCATAACTTGAATTTCCCATATCTTCTAGACGATTCGCAACAAGTCGCAAAGTCATATGGAGCGGTGTGCACCCCAGATCCGTTTTTGTTTGATCAAAATAGACGTCTAATTTTTCACGGAAAGATAAACGATGCAATGGAGCCTGAAATGACTCCTCAAATGAATGTGATGGAAAATAATATTAGAAAAGCATTGGACGGAAAACCTATAGAAAAAGACTTTGATCCATCAATTGGTTGCTCTATTAAGTGGAAAACATAGAGTGATTATTTAGCCATATCTGTATCTGATTCCCTTTTCACCTTTCGGATGTCTCCAAGTAGTCCCGATAGAACATGTGCCACATTCCACACAGCCTTCATGCTGTAGTACCACATTTTTTCCTTCAAGGCTATAGCATTTTGTAGGACATAATAATATCAGCTTTTTCATAAATTCGCTACTTTTATCGTTAAGAGTAATGTGTGATTCAGTGTCGTCATTGTACTGTAATTTTGCTATTCTCTCGGATAGAGTCGGTATTTCCGGGGTGTATGACGACGTGACTATTTTGCCAAGTTTTTCTGCCAATTGCATTGGTACTTTAACATATGCCCTTTCTGATTCTATAATCGATAAAATTCTTTTATAGCCCAATATATTTGCAAGTCGAAGAGCAGTCTCCCTCACTCTCTTATTTTTCATCATGCGAAGGCCAAGTTCAAATCCTGGATTGACTGAACCGATTGATAGATCTTTTACTAATTCGAGAAACAAACTCAAATATCCTTCATCTATTTTGGTCATTTGCCTAGTGTATGGACTATCATTTATCATGGACTGATAATAGCTCCCCAGGTAATCTGAATCAAAATTATTTTTTTCTATTGATCGTGAAATAGCAATTGAAGCCCTTACTGCATCATCTATACCAACATTGAGACCTTCTATTTTTGGACCTATGAAGATACCCCGACCAGCAGCATCCCCTACGAATAAAACATTTTTGTAAAAGGGAGTTCTCATCATGCATCTTTTGCCATCTGGAATTAATTTAGCGCTATATTCAAGCTCAACATAATTATTAACAAACTGCGTCCCATATTTTTCAGTTAGATCTTGCTTGATGCTGTCGATTCTTGTTTTGATTTCCTCTATACTATTGAATTTTCCCGATTCTACAAGTCCTCCATTGTTTCTGGAAAAATATTTGTACCGCAAGTCATTGTATGTCTTTAATAATTTACTTACGCTGAGTTGAACTTTGAGCTGATCTTCTTTTGAAAGATCGTTATTTTCGCTTCTCGATGGCACTTCATCCTTGATATATTCACTAATTAATGGATTCTTGATTAATTCGTCAACTAATTGAGCTGGAGTAACAGGGTTTGATAGAAGTGAATTATAATGATACACTGCACCGAGTGATAAAGTTTCGCGGTTTGTATATAGAAACCCACCCCCAACATGATTCAAGGTGATATCACCTGCAAATAGGTGTGCAGATCCTTCTAACGAATCAAGATGAAATCTCTCTTCTATTATTTTCTCGGGTAGTTTTATGATTACTTTAACTCCAAAGTACACTTCTTCTGGAGTGAATTTGCCTCTAGCCGATGTAAATTCTGCTACTTCAGAGTTTATTCCATCGGCTGCAATTATTGACTTTACTTCGAAATCTTCCAACTCATTTGTCCTTACGATGGTCTTGTTCTCCTCCCAGACTATATCCGAAACATGAACACCTGTGATAATTCCTCCACCTTGCTTTTCGGCGGATTCAGAAGCTCTCTCTGCTAACCATGGATGTAATTTATTTAGAAGAACAGAAAAACCAAAATTCGACTTGTACTCGTGAAGTGGAGTTAGATCCATTGTAAAGATTTTGTTACCAGATGTTGAATGAAGATAATATTTCTTTATTAATCTCTCTATTGGTGCAGTTGTTTCAAATTCTTCTCCAAAAACGTCTTCGACATTGAAGATCCTTCCAGGAGGATCATTTTTAGAATACAAAATTCCTCCAGAAATGTTTTTGGTTCCGATCTTATCCCCCGCTTCGATCAAAATAGCACTTTTGTTAAGATCCGATAATTTTTTTAATGCTGATAGTCCGGCAGAACCTCCACCTACAATTGCTACATCGAATTGTTCCAAATTTATGCACTCCTGACAGAAATAGCTTGCAATCGCTCCTTTATTTTTCCGACAAGTTTTGGAATAACGTCTTCCATTCTTCCCTTTATGAAAATATCAGATTCGTCTATTATCGGGGAGTTTTCATCGATGTTTATTGAAATCACGATTTCGGATTCTTTCATTCCTGCTACGTGTTGCACGGCACCGCTCAGACCTATTGCAACGTAAAGTTTTGGTGCAATCTTGCTACCACTGGTACCTATGACTCTATCGGGTATCATGTATTTTGAATCCATACTTTGGCTCAATTGGTACGGTTTTTTTGATAACGGCAAAGTTATGCCAATTTCTGCTCCCAGTAACTCTGCAAATTCTTCTATCATCTTGATATTCTGTTCTGGACTATCTCTAATTCCGCGTCCAATACTCACTACCATCTTGCAAGTTTCGTAATCGATTGTTTTTTCAATAACGCTCCTTTTTATTATCTTAATTTTTGGTTGGTCAATTTTAGGGGAATATTCTATAACTGTACCTTTTCTTGAATTATCCTTATCAATGGGCCTGAATGCTCCCGGTATAATACTACATCCTTGCGGATGATATTCTCTTTGAATTTCTGGATTCTTGTTATCAAGGCATAGTATTGTTGTCCATAAAAAACCAGAAAAATCTGGACGATACATTTCTAGAATTTTTTCATATCGTACATTTTGACCTTTTGTTTTGTGCTCATGTCTAATATCCAGATCACTTATCACCAGCTTATTAATGTCTGATGCCAAGCCAGATTCGAGATCTGCTAGGACTGTGGAAGAAAGATGTCTTCCAATATTATCGGCAGCGAAAAACATGTATCTTGGTTTTACAAATGTATCTGCATATTCAGGCTCTATTTCCTTCGTGATTTTTGAATCCTTTGCAATTTGGACTATCACTCGGGTATCGATATCATTTCGAGGATACTTGAGCTCATCATGGTTAGCATAAATAACTGCATCAGCTCCGTATGTTACTAATTCATCACACAATTTTCTGACATTACTACCAAGTAAAACTGCTACCACCTTTTCTCTTAGTTGATATTTTTGGTTGAAATCGTCCATTAATCGTCTCGCTTCACCTAGCATTTCCAAACTGACCGGTACCACCTGACCTTCAAAATGCTCAATTATTACGTAGATGTGTCTGTACTTTTCATCATTCTTTGGATTTTTTTCTTGACTTGTAGAATTTGACAATTTTATTTACCTCCGGCAATTTCAATTAATTTTGAGACTACTGAATTTAGGTTATCGGAGTTTGATGGATCAATTATTTCTGTTTTGCGATTTGTCTTTGCCCTGGGAATTTTTTCTACCCTGTATACTATAGTTGGAGAACCCGGTAGCCCCACAAGTTTCGGATCCAGGCCTAATTTTTGACTATCATAAATTTTTAAAAATTGTGAATAATCGTCTGACTTTTTTCTAGCTTCTTTATTATACTTGTTTGCTCCAAGCCTTTGTGACACAGTGCTAAAAGCCGACTTGTAGGAAGGGTCGATAGTTATAAAAACGGGAAGAGGACATTCTATCTCTTCTATAATAGTATCCATTCCCTGAAGAGAAATCAGTCTTTTTGCGATTACCACCTTTCTATCTAAATCTAACTCCAAATCCATCACGTTGCCAAGAAAAGTGAAACCCAGTTTCCAGGCTGTTTGTGGCCCTGTCTGGCCAGTCTCGCCATCAGATGCTCGATGACCCGAGAAAACAATATCCATTTTTTCTGAACCAAACATCTTTTCAACTCCATTTCTAAGTACCTCTGCTGTCGCGAGTGTATCTGCACCAGCAAACAATCTATCGCTGTATAAATTTAGTTCCTCAGCGTCAGTTAGTAATTGGGCTTGTTTTAGGGCAGATTCTGCGATGGGAGGCCCCAT
>DAIRDV010000007.1:0-13325 GCA_036795955.1 Nitrososphaeraceae archaeon
GAAGAGCAGATCAAGGCGATTTATGGCCAAAAATGTCTCGATTTTACCGCTGCGTGGATGTTGGCAGATAAATACATAGAAAGTTTAGAGGTTGTTCCACCTCGGTATAAACGATTTCTCAATATCCTATATTCCATGATAATCTGGATTAACGCTTGGAATATGAAAGTATCATGTGAAGATGAGATTCCACCTCCTGTCGACTCGTATTTAGGAATACTACGCACATTTTTCAGCATAGATCTGGGTTCGTTAATTCAAGATGAAGATAAGAAATGATGGCATTCAAGCTGCACAGTAATTGTTCAAGTAATCATCGATCTATATTTTATTACCTGCCAACCCAACCCAATCTTTTGAAATACCAGGCCATTACCAATGAAGGGATTATAGCTATTATGAGTAAAATTATGAATGAAGTATAGGGACCAAGAAAAACTGGACTACCCGTAAGAATACCACCAGGAAGATTAACGTTCATACCATAATATGCCCCAATTACTGTTGCAGGTATGGAAAGTGTAAATAAGATAGTAAGAGTTGCTAGAATTTTGTTTGATTTTTCAGTGCTTAACATGAAATCTGTATCTTTGAAAATTTCTATCGTTTCTTTTGATTCCTCAAGAACCTCAAGAACCTTTTCGGTATGATCTTTAACGTCATCATAATAATCTGTCAAATCCTCCTCCGAAAATCTTTGCATCTCTTTGCTCAACTCCAGAATAACTCTTCTCAAGGGAACAACTACTCTTCGGAGAGTAGTTATCTCTCTTCGTAACAGAGAAATATCTTTTGCCACGGCGATTTTTTCATCAAACACCAGATCTTCAATGTCATCCAGGTTTCCTTCGAGCTTCATTAGTACATGCAATAGATCGTCTACCATAAGATCTATAAGGCTGTGTAATAGATACCCTGATGAAGAACCCATGAATGTTTCCTTCTGCCTTTCATTTTCTTTGCAAAGGTTGAACATTTCGGTTATTGGTTTTAGTTCGCCTTGCTGTACGGTAATGAGATAGTTAGGTCCTGCAAAAATTGCAAGCTGAGTTGAACGTGGAATACTTTTATCTTTATCCACAGTCGGGAAATGTAAAATTACAAAAAGTTGATCTTGATACTTATCTATTTTTGGGATTTGTATTTTCGAAAGACAGTCCTCGATATTAAGTTCGTGGAAAGGGAATTTGCCTTCTAGCATTTTTAGTTTTTTTCTAGTGGGCTTTTGAATATCTATCCATACCAGATTCTTATTCGTGATTGATTCAAGTTCACTAGAATATTCAATGTTAGTCATCTGGCCTCATTCTTGGTTAACTTTAAAGTTAAAATATTGTATATTAAGATATCTGATTAATTTCGCGTTTTCGATATATTAGGTTAAAATAATACATAATAATGCATGTTATTATGGCAAAAGTAGTTGTTGGAAAAACCGCAGATATTCAAGAAGGAAAGTTAGAGCACATAACAGCTGGTGGAAAAGAAATAGTGGTAACAAAATTAGATGGAAATTATTACGCAATTGATAATATTTGTACCCATGCAGGAGCAGAACTTCACGAAGGCGAATTAAATAATAGTGAATTAACATGCCCATGGCATGGTGCAAAATGGGATGTAAAGACTGGAGCATTAATCTCGTTTCCACAAAAATTAAAGCCACTCCAAAGTCATAAAGTTGTGGTGGAAAATGATACCTTGTATGTTGAAACATAGATTTAATAATTCAAGTGGCAAGTTGCTATAATTCATAGCAAATTAGCTAGTTTTTGTGTGTGACGAAATTACTTGATCTTTACTAAATTGAGATATAGTATATTTTTTAATTTAGTGATTTCCATGGATTTTACTGATATTAATCATGTTGTTTTCAAATGTTCTGTAATAGGGAACCTTATTAGTTTCCCATTAGACAATTTTCTTTGAACACTGGAAGAAGTAATTTGGAGATTTTCTAATACCATTACGATGACTAATGATTTTAATCAGGATTAGAATTCTTACAGGGCTCAATTCTGAAATGACGGTGACTATTTAGGCAATCTTTATACATGATCAATTTTACCTCGTATTTTTCAATCACTCTTTCCCGTTTGATGATTATCTGGTCAAGTCAGTTTTAATGACATTTGCAGATGAATTATTGATTTATATAGAATTGCAATAAATATGGCATAACTGAATTAAAGATATGAAGCTTGATGTCCCGAGATTCACAGAAAGATTTGGATCAGTAAGTCTACATGGAGTGCAACGTGTATACGAACTGGATTCTGGACACAAGAACAAGCATCCGAAGACCGAGTCGGAAGTAATTCGCTCTATCGATGATGAAATAATATCTAAAATTGAATCCGAAATGTCTATTGTCATTCCTATAAAAGGAGAACGTTTAAAGCTCTTAGAAGGAGTATTAAGCGGCATCCCCCATGACTGCTTAACAATAATAGTTTCTAATAGTCCCAGGGAACCAATTGATAGGTACAAACTAGAAAAACAGGCTATTGAGCAGTTCAATAGATTCGCGGAAAAAAAATCAGTTATCATACATCAGAAAGATGTGGGCCTTGTAAAAGCGTTACAGGAAGTAGGTTATACTGATCTTTTTGACTCTGAAAATAAGATACGCAGTGGAAAAGGAGAGGGAATGTTCATTGGTATGCTTCTTTCAAAAATGATGGGTAAAAAATATGTTGGATTTGTTGATTCGGACAACTACGTCCCAGGTGCGGTCAACGAATATACAAAAATATTTTCTTCGGGTATTGCGTTATCAACCACACCATACACTATGGTTCGTGTATCTTGGATATACAAGCCAAAAATTTCAGAATCCGGTGTACGTTTTTCCAAGCTTGGAAGGGTTTCTGAAATGACAAACCAATTCCTAAATTTGATGATATCTTATTACACCGGATTTGAAACAGAAGTTATTAGAACAGGAAATTCTGGAGAACATTGTATGTCTATTCAACTAGCAGAGCTATTAACTTACTCATCAGGTTTTTCGATAGAACCTTATGAAATAGTTAATTTATTGGAACAATTTGGTGGGATAACGCCTCCTGAACACAAGGATACCATGGAGAAAGGCGTAGAAGTCATGCAAATTGAAACACGCAACCCACACTTTCATGAAGAAAAAGGCGACCTGCATATTAAAGAGATGTTCTCACAAGGATGGGGTAGTATTTTTCATAGTAAGTTATGTCATCCAGAGCTTCGTGAAAAATTAAAGGCCGAATTAATTTCGAGAGGCATATTAGAGAAGATAAAAGAACCGCCACAATTACCCAAAATGAGACCGTTCAATGAAATAGATATTATTAAGTTTGAAAAAATTTTAAGGGAACAATCCAATACTCTTACAATATTTGAATAATTATTGCTAATTATTCTTTTCCAATGTTTACAAGAAAAATTCTATTTACTAGAGAATTCTATTTGTTACCAATGATATCACATTTCTCATTGTTTACTATCTTATGTATTAATAAGAACGGAATCCCTAACAAAATCGGAATGCTTATTGCCATAAATAAACTTTGAAAAGGCGCTAATCCAGAAATAGCTGCACTTGTCCCAAACCCCAGTATCAATGAAAATAAACTACCAGCACAAGTAGGGCAGCCAACAAATAATCCAGTGAATATTCCAAAAGTTGAAACGGCTGAAAATTTTTTTTGTGATTGATATCTAAACATCCTTAAAAAATATATATTCAGTGCAAAATTAAAGCCTACCATTGAAGATATCGATATTGCGAGTATCAGATTCAGGGGGATTATCAGTATCGAAAATGTATCACTCAACACTATTGTTATCATCGGAACATAGCCAGGATAATTACAACAAAGTGTGATGGAAATAGATGGAACAATATCTCCTTCAATATTTTCATGATAGATTAGAATTTGGGATAGGAAACCAAAGAAAATACCGTAAACGATAGATGAAATAATAAAAATTCTCCAACAAGTCTTATCTGTCAAAATCCTAGAAATGTATGCAAGATAATCTTTGTTGGAACCGGAATTTGTAGACTCAGAATGAAATGCCAAATACAGTCCATAACCTATGGCGCTTAAGGAAACTAAGATTAAGAAAATATCGGCAATAGCCAAATTGTACAGTCTTGAGACGTCCACCGAGGATTGATTAGAACTTAAAAATGAGTATATTGAAATAGCAAAAATTATTGAAAATATTCCGATGATGACAACCCGTAGGCCCCTATTGTGCAGCAGCCGGTAGATTTTGAGCATGACAAACAACCAAATGTAAATTAAGTTATCAAAGGGAATCTAATCTATATTAAGTTAATTTAAAAGCAAGACGAGGATTTAGATAAAGCCTAAATTTACCGCCGTATAAAAAATGCCATGGACGAAACTATTGCAAGTGATGGTTTTATTACTGCGTCGATAAGCTTTGTTGGTTTCGTCGATAAACTTGGTCTGGAAGGACTATTGACTTTGAAATCAGATGATGGGAGGGAATTTCCAATACGTGCATTTTCAGGAGAAGTCGCAAGGCATATTTTGAGATTTAAAGAGGGAGATAAGAGTACTATACCTACAATTTATAACCTAATTGAAGATATTTCATCCCTTCAGGATCTACTACTGATGGAGGTAAGAATATACAGAAACGGTCCTGTTTTAAGGTCTAATCTTTATTTTAAAACTCGTAAAGAGGTGATTACATTAAGAAATTATCGTGCCTCGGACTCTATAGCATTAGCAGCATTTTTTGATGTGCCAATAAAAGTAAGAAAAAATCTGTTTGAAGAGACGATCGAGCAGTAATTTGCTAAATTAAGTTACTAATCTTGAGAGTGTGTTGGAGATCAACGCTTGCTTAACTTCCATAGCTATCCGGCGACCAATCCCAAATGTGAATCCATGAGAATATTTTGTATAAGGTGATGTAGTAGCCATGATTGGATTTCCAGGAACTCTGAGAGACACATCATATACGACTATCTCTAGTTCTGGCGTGACAATACTCTGTAATGAAAATGGTCCGATAATTCCCGGAGGATATTCCTTTCTTACAGTGGTTGTAAATTTATCACCAAGTTCAAAGACCTTTTCTAGCATAGATTCCCTTATGCTTGCAGGAGTATGGCCAATTTCAATATGTTTTACTTCTGCATCAAATTCTAGCTGTTGCTTCGCGGGTATTGCATTTAGATCATTAAGATTGGTCTGGAGCCTTCTCTCAATGCCTAAGAATTCGGTTTCGGGAGTCAAGGGAGACGAGAAAAAATTAAAATTAAAATAGGTTCCAAGAACAAACTCTTCTATTACAGAATTTTCGAGATCTTCGCTAGTGATAATATTTTCTCTAATTTTCTTTTGAGATTTTTCCAAATAGTCTTGCGATGAACTTACTATGAAAAAGGCTCTTTCCAACTTTCGCTTATATTCTTGAATTTTTACTATGGCTAGTTTGTCAATTTCACTGTAGTTTTGATAAATCTTAGGATGAGTTATTTGAGCTTGTTTCAATAACAAATACTGGTTCTTACCATGACTCCTCTCTTCTGCGCGAAACAATAATCTATTTCCAAGTATTGGCAACATCAAGTCATTTTCAATCGAGTCATATCCTAGATATGCGGTGAATGCCCTATGTGGTATTATAATGCTATTCAATTCCCTGAGTTTATCTTGATTTTCTTTGAAAAGCACGTCAGAAAATTTATCAACTAATATTATTTGGTCCGCTAACCGTTTAAATCGTACATATGGTAATTCCCTTCCTTTCTGACAAATGCAAACCGTTTTCAATCCTTCGTCCTTTGCACCATCCATTATTTCTAGTGCAGAATGACTACCGATTACTGCCATGTGTATATTTTTTAAATCGTACTTCTCTATTACGCCACTTATTGAATCAGGATGAATCATGTTTATGCAAGCAGAAGATTATGTCATAATTAAAATTTTCCAACAAAATCACGTGATGTTCACACATATGTCGAACAAAGTAAGGTGGAGATTAACTTTTTTCCTTATTAACGGCGCCTTCGATTGCTTTCCTAAGATCGTCATCATTCTTATTAGTATAGTCTATTCCTAATGATTCTGCTATCTCCTCGAGTTTTTCGCGTCCTACCTTATCTTTTCCTTTAATTTGATCCAATTCTTTTTTTGCCTCAATTCTTGCCTTTTCATATTCTGCTGTTGCCTTTCCAAAGGACCTTGCTAATTCGGGAATTTTCTTGACACCGAAAAACAAAACTACGATAATAACGATGATTATTAGAAATTCATATCCAGTCGGCAATTGCAAAATGGCGTTATGGATACCATACATAAATACAAGGTAGATATGGTTGAGATTTAAATGTTGATGGTATTTTAATTCAATCGTGCGGTTATTAAATAAACTCATTCCATTAAATGTCCAAAATTCCTAGACCACCAATGGCATTTACGAGGACTATTATCTTCTTAACGCCATCGAAACAATTCGTCAGAATTTATCATTTCATTATTTTAGGGCCATATTGGTTGTACATTTTACTTGAGATCTTAACTGAGGAATACTACTAAAAAGAATAAAGTCTCATATTAATACAACTAAGTGGATATGAATTGAAACAAGAGTTACCCAGTATTGATGCATGGTATGCAATAGTTATAACTGCAATCTAATTTAATTTGAATAAATTTCCGCAATTGATACTTGTTATAAAACAATTTAATAGAATTTACGATCATTGACATTTGTTAGTAGAATAAATAAAATCATTCAACTTTTATGGATATAACCGGCCGTTTTACATAATGATTCTTGGCACTTAAGGAAATATTACTCCCTCAAGAGAACATAATGTTCAGAAGTAAGACGAAGCTCAAATGCACAGAAAAGAAATACCACATAATCATCACAAATCTAAGAATACTGCTATATTCAGAAAGAGGACGTTTTTTTAAGTCCCCAGATGTAATAAGTGAAAGACTCGAGAGCATCTACGGTATAGAATACAATGAGGAAGGAATATTCTTCAAGACTTCTAAAATTCGAATACAGGGTGGCATAAGATTTGAAATAAGCGGTCATCTCTCTGACGTAAAACCCGTTTTTAATTTCATACAGTCAATAGTAAATAAAGCCGAAAATCCACTTATTAGAAGATTGGACGAGCCATAAACTCTTACATTCCCCTCTCCCTTATCCTGGGGTAATTCAGCATTAATTAAGTCTAATTTGCACGAAAGTACTGTTGTGGTATTCCGATAGGGCACCTATTTTAGAAAGAAAATATTCAAAATCAATAATTCACCCTTTCAAGGTTGGTTCACATCTAGGGCTAACAATAAATCCATATCAGGGATGCCAGCACAGATGCGGATATTGTTATGCTACATACAAATGGTCTCCAAATTTCTATGACAAGATTTACGGTAAAATAAATGCTGCTGAAATTTTAGAATCCGAATTGAACAAATGGAAAAAAACTTCAATGTTACCTGTAATGATATCTTCAGCAACAGACGCTTATCAGTCTGCAGAGGCACGATTTGGTATCACAAGAAAATGTATCAAAGTATTGCAACAGTACCATATTCCATTTTACATTTTCACAAAATCGTCACTGATCGAACGAGACCTCGATCTGTTTCGTAACTATTCTGATGATTGTTTCATAGTATGGTCCATAACAACTGTAGACGAACAAGTAAGGCGTATCATAGAACCAGGAACACCTACGGCGTCAAGAATTTTTGGAACCATAAGCAAGTTTGTGAAATCAGGGATTAATTGTTGTGTCAACATTGATCCCATTATTCCATTCATTACTGACAGCGAGCAACAGATTACAAATATCGTCAATAAATGTCAGCAATCAGGGCTAGGACATATATCTGGATCAGTCCTTCGTATGAGATACGATATTTGGTCAAGAATCAGACAAGTTTTAGAGCTTATGAATTTACCCTGGGCGATAAAAGAGTATGAGCAATTATATGATTTTCAGGAGCCTATTGTACATGAGAATAATTTGACTGCAGATGAACTCTATACTGACAAAGTGATGAGCATTCTCAAATATCAGGTATTGAATAAAAATATTGAATTTGGTTTTGAGAAACTAATCGCAAAAATCTCCAAAGTCAAACAGCAATTCCCCGTCTCTTTGCAACAGTGCAGAATTAGCGAATTTCTATAAACTAGTTCTGGTTACAAATCGGCTACAAGATACATGATTCACAAAAGTTGACATATCTGGATTACAAATCGGTACTAGCCGACTCGCTTCATCTTAGATCCGCATCGCGGACATGCTGCTTCCCTATGTTTTGTACCACAGCTCATACAGTAGTAATTTACCGAATTACCCGAAAAAGGAGATGACAGCGAGCCGAACATTCCCACTCCTGAGCCCATTTTGTTCATCTTTCTAAATCGCCAGTAGTTCCAGGAAAGAAATATCCCTATAATGACAATCCAAGAATATGGAAATGGAATAAACATTGCGACTGTTATGCTTATGCCTATTGAAATGACAATCCACATTATGCTTTGAGTAAGGAAATCTCTGTTTTCCATTCTTTAATATTCATAATTGATGAAACAAGATTATTAAGGTTAACTATTTAGAACTTCTTTTTGACTATTCTCGCACATTAATGTATTATTTTTTTGAATCTCTTCAGGAATGCTGATTCTAGACATTCTAATTTTCTACCGTCTCTTCGAATCTTTTAAGGGTTTAACCCAGTCATTTCTAGATTTTTCTTTGGTCATTCTTGAGAAAATATGTTTTTGCTTTTTGTATTTAGGTTGATAAACATATCATAGCAATGCGAGATAAAACATAGAATTTAATATGAAATGGATTGAACGGAGAGATGCGACTATCTAATCACGATTCTAAAAGCGTTAGTAAGTCTGGGCCACGCGTAAAACCTTTTCCAAATCAATATTCCGAAATAGGCCGAAGCAAATGATACTGGCATCAAAATTGGTATAATGAATTTCCAAAAAAGCTGTTCAAAAATAGCTACGCTTTCAAATGTAATTAGATCTATTCCAAAATAGGACTTGAACATATTCACTGACCAGGGGAAAAATAGAGTGATGAAGGAAAAAGAAATGGCGATGGAAAAGAGAATGCGTAACAAATCTTTGGATGGACCAAAGACAAGTACTTTGTTATTATTTTTGGTATAAGTTGCAATGATATCCAATAACAAAGGAACTAGTATGTTCAGAAGATAAAGAGGAAAGAGCCCTGCAAAGTAAACATTGGAAACAATTGTAGATGATGATTGTAGCACCATTAAGGTTGCGGATACAACGGTCATTCGAAATGGAAACGAAATTCCCTGCACGCAATAGAAAATAATTGCGGTAAAAACAGCAGGCATGGTTGATCCCAAAACCAGCGCTGCCGTAGGGGAGGGATTAAAATTAAAGTATTGACCTTCAGAAAATGGTAGTGTGAACATAAAAACAAAATTGACTAGCACCATCCAAAGAATTCCAAATGCGATCAATTGAGAAGCTACTTTGAATTTGGTTTTAGAGTGGGATAAATGTGTACCAATCAGCGCTCCAATTATTGAAATCAGCATTCCACTTATCAGCATCAAATGTGGCGGACTGAGGAGTCCATCAAATCCAAAATTTGAGTGCCACCAATTATCAAATCCGCCCGAGAATACTTCAACTAATGTTCCCAATATGATTAACTTTAGTGGAGTAGGAATTCTATGATGGATTGAAAGAATTGATTCTGTAGATTGACTTCCATGTTTTAGTGATAATATTATCCCTGCAAGAGTTGATACCAAAGATAAACCGACACCAGAATATAACACGGTATGCGGTGGAGTAAAGAAAGATTCTACATTTACTATGCCATGCCATATAATATCCCAATTTGCAGCGCCCACTTGAAGGGCTATTCCTAGGGAGACTAAAAAATAAATCCAAAGCAAATTGCTTGATGATAACTCTTCCTTAGTATATTTCAAAATACAGAGAACCTTCTTCTCGCACAAATTTATTCCTTATTAGAATTAAATCATTTGGTTTTGTTTTATTTGAATCTATAATCTTATACCATTGGCTAAACAAATAGTATGAAGTGGAAATTTAGTATGGATTTATTTGAAATGGAAAGAGTACTGGAAGAACTTGTGCGTACGTTCGCGGCTCCTAGCGCAACAACCTGGTTTAAAGTAACAGGTGACAAGAAACCAACCCTTGATGAATACAGAATGAAAGTAGTCGATTTTATGAAATTGTTTGAAACTGCTCTATCATCTGGATTTCGAACTTACCCAAATTCTGATGATATCTCAAAATTTATTAAAAAAGGTGTAGTAGACCATACCAATTTTGTTTTATCTGGCAAAAATAAAGACGTCGAAAAAAGATACAGATATTACATAGAGTATGGATAAAATTAAAGCTGGCAAACCTCTTTTCTCAACAACCCTTTTAGCTCTCAAATAGGGCGAATTTGAATATCTAAAAATCAGGGACAAGATGGAGGAAATTATTCTAATATGACATGATGAATATTATCAACTGTATTGATTAAGAAACGTTCGGATAAGAGGAAAATTACCGGTAAAGAACTTACTTCAGAAGATGAATTTGCCATAAAATTAGAAACATTGATAGAGATTTTGGATAGTAAAGGGATATTAAGAAAAAATGAATTTGAAAGAACATTCTCAATGAGGCTGCATGAAATTTCAAAAGCAAGAGCTTTTGAAGATCTGGATGAAGAAATTTAACAATCTAAATTCATAGGGTCTCGATTGGATTTTCTCTAATTAACTTATGAAAGACATTTACGGAGGCTTTCGCATTGAAAAAAAATATTAATGTAAAAAATGGACGAAGGTAATTCCTACGATTACACGGCCTTCATTCGCTTAAAAGAAAAGATCCCAATTAGAGTAATTAGTAGAGTAAACAGGAGTAGTAATTGCAGATCTAATTCAAATGAGTACGTTCCTAAATGTAAGATACTATTACGGATAGCATCTACTGAATACGTCGCCGGGTCGATAAGAGTTATGAAATTAAGCCATGCAGGTAAGTTATTTATTGGAAACAATGCACCGCTAAGGAAGAATAAAGGAAATACAACAAAGCTAACAATTAATTGAAATCCTTCTAGACTCTCAATGTAACTCCCGAAAGTTAGACCCAATGATGTCAAACCAAATGAAAGTATCAATGTAATTGATATTATTTGAAGTAATGAAAGTGCATCATAATTAATTCCTAAAGGCACTCCGATCACCAATATTATGGCAACCTGAAAAAGCGAAGTCGTCATTCCACCGAGAGTTTTTCCAACGAATACAGTAGTTCTACTAGATGGTGCCACCATTACGCTTTTCAGAAAATCAAATTTCCTATCCCAGATTATGTAAGAACCAAAAAATACAGAAGTAAAGATTACGGACATGCAGATAATACCAGGGAATATAAATTTTTGATAGTCTGTTCCTATTTGTAGGTTCGTTGATCCTAAACCAGATCCAATAACAAATAGCCATAACAAAGGATTGAAAGTTGAGGCGACAAGTCTACTTCTCTCACGTAGGAATACCTTAAATTCTCTTAGCCATAGGGCGTAAAGCTGTCCCAATATTATATTTAGATTAAGATTTTTTGTACTGAGCATATCTTTGCATAAACCCCCCTTCTGGACTATCTCCAGATAAAGAATCTCCAGAAAGTCTCAAGAAGACGTCATTTAAAGTTGGCTTCTTATATTCTATTGTTTGAACTCCTTTTAAGTCTTTAATCAGGCCATGCATGTTTGAATTTACCTCATCCATATAGACAATCACAGTGTTTCCCTCAAATTCTACTTTGTGAACAAAATCAAAACGAGTAAACGTTTCGGCAGAAGGAATTTCACCAGTAAAATTCATTTTTACAATATCTCCACCCATTTCATGTTTCAAATTAGACGGTGAGTTAAGAGCTATTATTTTTCCATTACTAATAAATCCAATTCTATCGCAAAGCATATCTGCCTCCTCCATATAATGCGTGGTTAAAATGATTGTTACTTTTTCTTCTGTTACTATTTCTTTGATATATGTCCACATGCTTTCTCGGCTTTGAGGATCTAGTCCAAGAGTGGGTTCATCTAAAAAAAGGACTTTAGGATGGTGCAATAGTCCTCGTGCTATTTCTAATCTTCTTCTCATGCCTCCAGAATATTTCTTTACCTGGTCGTTTTTTCGACCTTCTAATCCCACTAGTTTCAACACTTCTGAAATTCTTTTCTCCCTAGTTCCACGTGGGATTCCGTAGAGTAGGGCATGAATTTTAAGATTTTCATATCCTGTAAGGATATCATCACTGCTTGGGGCTTGAAAAACTACACCTATACTTTCCCGCACTTTAGTGGCATCATGCAGCACATCATATCCATTGACAACGGCTCCTCCTGTTGTGGGTTTCAGCAGCGTTGCTAATATATGGATGAGGGTAGTCTTGCCTGCCCCATTGGGACCCAATAATCCAAATATCTCATTTTCATTGACCTCAAAACTTAATCCATTTAATGCGAAGAAATCTCCGTACTTCTTGACAAGATTTTTAACGATTATCAATTTATCTAATCCTCGAGAATAATTTGTGTAGTATTATCCATGCTATGATAAATCACATCCATATAATAACTGTAAGATTTAATTATAAAGGTGCGTGAGAGCAAATTCCCCCAAGAAAAATGATTGCTCCTTCCAGGATACAAAGTAAGTTCTAAGAAATTGGTTACCCGATGCCTAGCAGACATTCATACAATTGTTGAATATCTAAAAACACTTAATTCAGACAAAATTTTTTATCAAATTTTATTTCGATACTTACTAATTAGATGTTACTAGATCTAATATCACACTTACAATATATTATGAGAAGTGTGGCATGGTGTTAGATAAAAATCGATGATATTGGTTTTATTTTTGATAAATGGTATTCCATAGTCATACGTGATAAAAGAGAGTTTGTTTATGTTGAATGTTCCTTTACGAAAGATCTGTTAATTCTTAGCTTTTCAATAGATCCGGTTAATATTGGAAGTATGGCAAATAGTTAATTTTAATACTGGGAATATGGTGATAATTACTGTGTTTTTTAAGAGAAAAAAAGAACTTTCTGAGGTTAAAAGAAAAATTGTTTTGACAAAAAACATTACAGATAGCATCATTACCTATGCAAAGTCATGGCATCCTAATGAGGGCATTCTTATTTTGCAAGGTAAGAAAGATAAACATTTTATCAATGTAACAGGCCTGATCATTCCCCCCTTTTCTACGCAT
>DAIRDV010000008.1:0-13067 GCA_036795955.1 Nitrososphaeraceae archaeon
TTCTTGGTTGTATGTCTACAAATGTTCTAAAATTCAATGTTTTAGCATAAGCTATTCTGTGCGGTCTCGTTTCTTCAATGACATTGTCGCCCAGCGATTTAATAAAGGTACGAAGTGAAAGTAATAGTTGTCTTGTTTGTTCTTCTAATCCCACTAAATGCGTATCAAAAGAAATTTCTGGTTTATCCGTATAAATACCAAATTTGCTCATAGGTATAATTTATTGTCCATACTATTTTAACAATATCGATAACCATAGTTAATTTTCAAAATTAACTTTAATGATATTGGGTTTTTCTCCTATTGGCTTGAACCGGGTATTATGGAACGACGGACAAATCTTTTTTATCATATTCATGGATTGAGATCTGTAAATGATGATATTTTTTGCCAGTCCAATCGGATTAGGGCATGCAACGAGGGATATAGCCATCTGTGAGGAGATGAAGCTGATGACCAATGAGAAGATATTAATCGTTACTGGTCGACCAGCATATGACATTTTTTCCAATTATGGGTATTCCACTGAGAATGTGTATAATCCTGAAAAATTTGATATAGATAATTCAATGCAGCTACGTTCACCCTTGAAATGGTTGTTTAAGTATTTCATGTATTATAGAAACTGCAAAAAAATTGCGAAAGACCTTGTTGACGGTAATGAAGTTAGTCTAATTGTGAGTGATGAAGATTTTGCGTCAGTTGCAATCGGGGAAAAAAAGGATCTCAAACGAATACTAATTACTGATCTCTTAGAGACTCATTTTGTTAAGGGCATATTTTCAACTATAGAATCCCAAATGAATAAATCAATGCAAAGTATGCTAAAAAAATGCGACCGTATTATTATTCCGGACTACGGGATAGATGTGGATAATATCTCTTATGTAGGACCAATTGTAAGAAAGTTAAGTATAACAAACAGGGAACTTATGCGAAAGAAATTAGGTATAGACAAGAAAACGATATTGGTTAGTATTGGAGGAACGAGTGCCGGACGATATTTTGTTGATCGAGCATTGAACGCGTATGAGAATTTAAGATCTAAAATGGATTTAGATTTATTGGTTGCTCTAGGTCCATCACTTAATAAACTTGAGAGAAATAATCTTACATATAGGAACATTGGGTTTGTAAGTAATTTACATGAATATATTTATGCATCAGATCTTGTTCTTTCTTTGGCTGGAAGATCAACAATCGATGAGTCTCGTGTTTATGGAACTCCGGGGATATTCATACCTATAAAAAATCACTTTGAACAAGAACAAAATGCAAGAAAACTTGGTTACGAATATGAGGATATATCAAGGTTGGAAAATTTAATAATTGAAAAAATCGAAGCTGGTAGAGATAGCAAAATTGTTTCAAACAATGGTGCTCGAAATGCCGCCAAAATCATTATGGAAATGATATAAAAATTAAGAACGATAGCGGAATTTGCTTCCATAAAAGTCTTAATAATTCTTGTGAGAGGCCTTCGGAGGGATTTGAACCCTCCTCGAGCGGTTTCTTCCAGCAACGAATCAATATTGATTGTTGTTGTCCACAGCCGCCTATACTGACCAGGCTATACTACGAAGGCCGAACAACATTGGTTTGATAAGCCTACAATATATAACTGTTAGATAAATTATCCTTATACTTTAATGATATCTTTTCGGACTACCTGTATTCCCTTATTTTCAAGATTACTTGCCAGAGCATTTAGACCAATTGAGTCTCCGGCCAGGTGTCCTAATATTATCAGATTACCTTGAACTTTACTTTCGTATAGTTTAACTAAATCATTGTAATCAATATGAAAATACAGAACTGTCGAGATTCCGTTTTCAAAATAATTTTTTGCAATTTGAAATCCACCATTAGTACCTGCGGCAATTACTGCAACCCATTTTCCTATATTAGAATTAGGGTGTCCGTATGAAATTTGAATCTTTGTCGCTGCATTTTTAAATTCTGGGATATCTTCTAAAATTGTAACCAAGTCCGATACTAGATTTGGATTTTTATGTTGAATTTTTTGGGAGATCACTCTCCTTGCATACTCATCACACGGTTGATGGATGTTTACTAATGGCATATTCAAAATCTTTGCAGAATCAATTACAGACGAATATATCTGAGTATGGCTCTTGAGTTCTATTCTCTTCTTTAGATCCAAAACAGATTTTTTTGCAATATTTTCAGCAATGCCATTTTCTTTCATATAATCAATGTGTCGATCAAGAACTTTGTAAAAATTGATTGCAGTTACACCAATAGGATGATGGGTTACTACTGCATCACAGCCTAGACTCTTTGCGAGCATTAAATCTGCAGTTGTTACATCTATCATTAACATTATCTTTTTAATGTTCTTACCATGAACATGAACCGCAGTATCGGCAGGAACTGAATTCCATTGAACCATATCAAGTGAAATGTCTAAAATCTCATTAGTATCTAACATCTTGTATTTCCTTCTTTTTAGATTCATAATACTATAAAGAAGTTTTGGATTCACAAATCGATGGAATACCAATTAGTTTACAAAAATTAGTTCTGAAAATGAGTCTTGTTAAATGTACTTCTCTTCTGATACTGCAACTACTTCTTTCATGAATTCATTTAATTTTAACATTTAAATGTCATTGTGCGATTCGTTTTTGTATGAGTTGTTCTGATGAATATATTTCGCACACAGACACGCAAAATCTTATTCAAATATCGCCGCTCACAAAAGCCAAATTAAAGAAGGCTAAATATGGTGTTTACAATCATTCTGCCGTCGAACTCTGTCATTGGACAAAAAAATCTTTCTCCAATGAAGGAACTTGCTATAAACACAAGTTCTACGGCATTTCAACTCATAGATGCATGGAAATGACACCGACCGCAATGAATTGTGAAAACAGGTGTATATACTGTTGGCGGCCTACCGAATTTTATGATACACTGGAAATGCCTGAACATCTGGTTGATGAACCGGATATGATAATTAATAATTTATTGGAAGAACGTAGAAAACTGATCGTTGGCCATTATGGTAATAAAAAATGCGATAAATCAAAATTAAATGAATCTCTATTTCCCCAACATTACGCAATTTCTCTTTCGGGAGAACCTACTATGTATCCTAAATTGCCCAGCCTTATCAAATATCTTAAATCGATAAAAAATACAAAATCAATTTTTTTGGTCACAAATGGACAGGAACCGGAAATGCTCCAAAGATTGGTAGATGAAAAAGCATTGCCAACGCAGTTGTATCTGTCTACCAATGCTTCAAATAAGAAAATGTATACAATGGTGAACAGACCAAAGTATAAGGATGCATGGGAGAGATGGCAAAAGAGTCTGGAATTGTTGTCGGAATTGGATACGAGAACAGTATTGAGAATGACTTTGATACGAAATTTTAACGATTCGACAAACTCTGTAAATGAATTTGCAAATTTAGTAAAAAAGGGTAATCCGCATTTCATTGAAATTAAATCGTATATGCATATCGGAATGTCCACTCAAAGATTAGAGAGATCGGATATGTTGGAAATGCATGAAATAAAGGACTATTCAGATTTAATGTGCAGTTGTTTAGACTCATTCTCTATAATGGATGAAAGTGAAATTTCAAGAATTGTAGTTCTCCAAAATCACAATCGGTATACTGTAAGGTGGATTGAGGGTTATGAAAAGCCAATCATCCATTGAATTACAGTTTTCCCCCCTGCTTTTTCATCTATTAACCGGAAAATAATTTTCACAGTACCAATTTGCAAAATTATTCAGTGCTTTTGTCCTGTGTGAATTTGCGATCTTGTTTGTGATGCCCATTTGCCCATATGTAAAAGAGGAATCCTCTGGAATGAATATTGGATCGTAACCCCAACCGCCCTTTGTAATTCGATCCCCTATTGTTCCTTTCACTTCACCTGAGAATATCATGTTGCATTTGTCGTCCATATACGCTATGACTGATCTAAATTGTGCAACTCTATTTGTCATGTTCAATAGTAAATCTAAAATCCCCTGATTTCCGATGGTTTCATGAACATATGAAGAATAAGGACCAGGGAACCCGTGTAGCGAATCAATAAAAAGTCCAGTGTCTTCGACTATTAATGGCCTACCTAGTTTTCTATACGCATCCCTCGCCTTTTCCTCTGCAATTTCATCCAGGCTAGTTGACTGAATCTCCAAACTTTCAAAATTTACATATTCTATTTCAATTTTGTAAATTTTCATGTGGGTAAGAATTTCATTAAATTTGCCTTTGTTAGTACTCGCAAATATTATTCTGCTCAATTTCAGAAAAAACCAAACACCGAAATAAAAAATTTAGCTTAAATAACCATAATTTGCTACCAAAAAAATTAATTGGTTTCTGACGGTGTTGAAGAAATCGCACAATCCAAACTATACTATCAAAACTTAAATGTGATAGTCCATGATTGGAATCATTGAGACCGGATCTCACACAGTTTCTGAAAAAAATATTTGACTTGACAAAAGGTGAATTACGTATTATTAATCAATACGAGGTCGGTGAAGGGCTGGAATTAACCAGCAAACAAACGGATAAGATAGTTTATGAATTGTCTAATTCTGGGATGATAAAAAGAGTAGCTAGAAACAAGATTGTTCTAAGTCCTCATGCACTCTATGTTATGAATAATAGTAAAAACTTGGACTGAAGAAGGATTAAATGATTTAAGAGATATTTACGAAACAGCGTATCTTTTCCTTGATTCTATATCCTCGATTCTCTGTAGAATTTTTTCCAATTCTTCTGAGTTAACATGTCTATACCCGTTCAAGAAGTATTCAAAGAATTCGATGTATGAATTATGGAAGGTACTCGTCAAGATTTCCTTAAATAGTCTTATGTCCATCGCCTTGTCTTCTTTCCGGGTTGAATAAAATGAGAGTCCCATATCGATCATTGTTATTTTACGATTTACGATGAAATTTGATGGAGTAAGATCACCATGTATCAAGTTATTCAGATGAAGCGTAGAGACGAACTTTCCGATTTCGAAACATATTGAAGATGTTAATATGCCACTTGCCCTTTTTCCTGAAACAAATTCCATAACTATCTCAGCCCTATTGGGATCCATGAAATAGATATAAGGTGTCTTTAATCCAAGTTCTTTAGCTGTCGAAATCATCTTGGATTCACTAATGGTTCTCCTTCTTCTCAACTCATCGTCCAGCGTTCGCTGACGGTATGATTTCGGTATTCTAATTTTTGAAATTGCTTTCTTATCATACCATTTGGTCAAGTAAATATTCGATTCCGCGCCTTTGAATAGTAGCTTCGTGTAACGCTGCAATGATAATATAACCAATGTTTGGAAATAAAAATGTGGCACCACAACTAGATCCAAATCCGGGTGAAAAATTAATTCTCGAAGAAGATTGCTCGGAAGTAAAACTTGGCAGCGGGATTTTAAGTTTGACTAATCAGAGGATTATTTTTGAAAAAACAGAAGGGAATCTGACAACCTTAAATAAAAAAATTGGAATCGCCGTGTTGAATGAGAATTTAGATAAAATAGGCAATGTGCATGCTGAAGGATTCATACTTACCAAGGTAGTACTAGAGATAGGAAGTTCGAAATACAAATTTGGTGTATTTAGCAGTAAGAAATGGGCTAAAGAAATAGAGAATCAAAAAAGATTATTTACGAAGGACCAAAAATAGTTTCTGATACTATTTGAAATTGTATCAAATCTAAATAAAAATAATAGAGGATTCTACTTTAGTCAAGTAGAAAGACTATACTCTATATCTATCAGTTCGATTGCTTTTACCATTGGCTCATATTCGTATGCATATTCATATTCGTCTTGTTACCCATATGAGAATTCATTTTCATAATATCTTCTTTGGGAGGAATGATACCATAAATTGGCGTATCACCAAAGTGGTTATTAGTTTTGGTTGCATCTAGTGATAGATCGATTACATGATTGTTCATTACTTTTATTTCAACTGGTACTTGTTCAACGGGTCCGTCTTTCATTGTTACTGTGACCGTTCCCTTATATGTAGTAACGTTGCCTTCATTGCTAACATCGCCAAGTGAAAAATTCGAAATAACATGCTTATGCATCGCCGAACCATCTAACATGGCCATATATATCCATGAATCAAATTTTGCTGAGTTTGTTTGGTTGAAACTATCCTTTGTTTTATTGATAATATTTGTTAGCCAGTGACCAGAAAGTACCCATGCAGGCTTTCCTTCTTTGTTATTTTGAATGCTCGAAATAGCACCAAATGCCATCTCCTTATGATCATTTCCTTTTGGAAATGCTAGGCTAGTATTTGAAGTGGCTACAGCTCCAACTAATGCTGCCATTACAAGTCCGAATGTCGCAAATATTAAAATGGATTTTTGAACCAATTATTTATTCACCATAAAGTAAATAGACCAATAAATTATTAAAAGCTACCGGAAAAAATCCTTCGATTAATGAAATTTGTGACAATTTGAATCATTTTGATGCTTTCTATGTCAAATAGACTGAAATTATTCTCGCCACATTACATCCACGGCATCGACTCGCCACGATTGGTTAACAAAGGAATCAGATATATCAACAGAATTTTTTGTTTTCAAATAAGATAATATCCCCGTCCAGGCAATTTGTACTCCGTTATCTCCTGCAAATGAAATCGGACAGGGATTGAATTTTGCGTTGTGCCTACGACAGGCAAGATCTAGCATACGAGAAAGATCTTTGTTGGCCGATACTCCTCCAACAACAAGTAGTTGTTTTTTTTCAGTAGCCGAGAGAGCTCTCTCAACTGCCTCTGTAATAATTGCAAATGCAGTCTCTTGAATCGAATAACATATGTCTTCATTTGTGTATTTACCACTCAAAATTAATCTCTTTGCAGCGGAAAGAATTCCTGAAAAAGTAATATCATTCCCTTTTATTGAATATGGTAACGAGATATAATTTTTGGATGACTTGGTTGCTAACTTTTCTATCTCTGAACCACATGGAGAAGCCAGACCTAGGTAACGTCCAAATTGATCTAGAAGTTGACCTAATGTGATATCTAATGTTTCTCCTATTACCCTCCATCTTTTGTTATTAAATACCAGTATCATAGTATGTCCTCCAGAAACTAATAGTACAAGAGAATCATTGCCACCTGTAAGACTCATTCCAAGTTCAATATGCCCTAATGCATGATTAACCGGGACTAATCTAATATCATAAAATGAAGATATGGAACGAGCAATGACAGCTCCGATCCTCAAACAGGGACCAAGTCCTGGCCCAGCGGAGTACGCAACAACGTCTAAATCCTTGTACTTTATTTTAGAAGATTCCAAAGATTTTTTGAGAACTTCTATTGCTACTGATGCATGATGGCGAGATGCTTCCCTCGGATGAATTCCCGACCCATCGGGAGCTTTGAAGACATTTCTGACGTCTGAAAGAATATTAGGATATTTACCAATATCTGAATCTGAATACTTGACTACAGAACAAGCAAAAGTATGTGCTGTACTTTCAATCCCTAGACACAACATGGCTATCACTTTCTACTTGTCGCTGATACAATTTTAATCACGTCATTATTTCTTAATTTGTGATCTGCACCCAACCTTCTCTTTGTTCGAACGTCTATCGCAAAAAGAAAGCCTTTTCCTAATTCCTGATGTATTGCAATTGCAAGGTCCTTTGCAGTAGATCCTTCATTTAGTAAATAGGCTTCTGGAAGAATGTTTCCTTTTTTATCGGTCAATTTTGATTCATCTTCAACTGGATATACAACTATTTTCTTCAATAGATTAAAACATGCAAGATTTATTATCTCTTGAATGCCAGTTGTACCATGTTTTTTTATGAATTCTGAAACAATCTGTAGAGCATCATTTTGTTTTTCGCTTAATTGCATACTTTCTTTTATTTCAAATGAATTATCGCCTGGAAGGTAATGAACAAATCCATTCTTTGCTGCTTTTCGTAACAACATTTCTAATTCTGATGTACAGGGTATTACATGAGGGTACTTTTCTTTTAGCTGTTGCAGGAAATTTTGAGAAGTTGAAATGTCAGCTTTATTCGCAGCAATGACTACAGGCTTTACAAGGCTTCTTGAATTGTGACAAAAATCTAATGTTTCTTGTTCTGTCCAATCTTTGATTTTCTTATTATGTAAATTCAAGTTGTTCAGAACTTTGTCTATAGCTGATTCAGTTACTCCTAGTCCTGACAACCTCTTTCTCAAAATTTGAGTTGTGTTTAGACCCGATGAATCAAGCTCCTTTATTTTGTCCCAATCCCTTTTAATAATTGATACAAGCCAAAGATCAAATTCTTCTTCAACAAATTTAATATCTTCCACCGGGTCGCCTGTACCTGTTGCTATTGGCTTTCCTTCTGAATCCGTAGAACCCGATAGGTCTATAATATGAATAAGGGCATCTGCTTGTCTTGCATCGTCTAAGAATTTGTTTCCAAGTCCCTTGCCCTCGTGAGCACCAGGAACTAAACCAGCTACATCTACTATTTCAATTGGAATAAACCTCACTCCATCTATACAAATAGAATGAACTGGATTATCTTTTACCCCAAATTCTGTACATACGCATTTTACCCTAGCGTGACAAATTCCTAGATTAGGCTTGACTGTGGTAAATGGATAATTTGCAATGTTCACAACGTTATCGGTCGAGGCAGAAAAGAACGTGGACTTGCCAACATTTGCCTTACCAATTAAACCTATGAGCAATTAATATGATTATCATAATTCATAATTTAAAGTGTTCATTATTTTATTAACTTCTTGTTAAATTATTGCGAAACAATTTACCATATCTAGGGCGATGACAAGTATCGACAGCATGATAACCTTTATCGTTTATTTTATTTATTATGAAAACAAAAAAAAATACGATAAAGTATATCCACTTTGCTTTCAATAGGAAAGGAAAATGTTACTACTTGGTTTAAATTTTTTTAATTCGTAAGAGCTAGGCCCAGCAAAGAGTTTGTAGTGACTTTGTGTGGCCTAGCGATAGTTGTACTTTTATACCCTTTCGACCGGTATATTGTCATTGAATATTCAAGCATACGCAGCTCATGAACCAAATGGAAAGTTAGAATCCTTTCAGTACAAATTAGATTCCTTGAAATCTGATGAAGTGGAGCTGGATGTCGAGTATTGTGGTATTTGTCATAGCGATTTAAGTATGCTTAAAAACGATTGGGGATTTACAAGATATCCTTTCGTACCTGGACATGAGATTATCGGCAAAGTGGCTGCGAAAGGGAATATGGTAAATCATCTCGAAGTTGGACAACACGTGGGATTAGGTTGGAGAGCCCGATCTTGTCAGGTATGTGACCAATGTTTGAGCGGTCATCATAACCGTTGCCGTAGCGGTGAAGATGTAATAGTTGGTAGACATGGTGGATATGCGGACAAAGTGCGATGCCAAGCATTATGGGCTTTTCCCCTTCCTAGGAACATAAATATCAAAACTGCTGGTCCGTTATTCTGTGGCGGAATAACCGTCTTCAATCCTATTATTCATAATAATATCAAACCTACAGATCATGTGGCAGTAGTGGGAATAGGTGGTTTAGGACATATGGCTATCAAATTTCTAAACGCATGGGGATGTGAGGTTACTGCCATCTCTACCAATCCTGAAAAAGAGAGGGAAGCGAGAGATTTTGGAGCCGACAATTTCATAAACTCAAAAGGCTCTGAGCCTTTAAAGCCATATACAAATCAATTTGACATGGTACTAGTTACTGCGAATGTAGATTTGAATTGGGATAATTACATTAATACACTCCGCCCAGGTGGGAAATTACATATTGTTGGAGCAGCTTCTCAGGTAAAAGCTACTATATTTCCCCTACTTTCTGGCGAGAAATCTATAAGTGCTTCACCTATCGGGGGCCCCGCAGAAATTCTGATGATGCTTGATTTTTGCAACCGACACGGGATTGAACCAATAATAGAAGAATTTCCGCTGTCATCCGTCAATGATGCAATGGCACATCTTGAATCGGGCAAAGCTCGCTATAGAATAGTTTTGCGTAATGATTTCAAGTAGTTTGACTAGCTAAGTTAGGAGCTACTTATTTTCATAGGACTTGAAAACTGTTCTTCATGTTAACTATCACTGACTGAATTCATGTAAACAATGGTATTTGTACTTCAATGTCATGTTTCAAATTAGTGGATGATACTAATCAGAATCCTTAATTTTCAATAACCGGAATGACATAACGAAAGCCGTGAAAATTACTCCAGCACTAATCAGAAATGTAATTGGTCCAATTAATAGGTACAAAAAACCTCCCAGAATTAATCCGATAATACTTGCCAGTCCTCCAAAGCTACCTGCTATACCCTGCACGGATCCTTGAAGAGCTGAGCCTGCGCGCTTTGATAATATAGACATAAATGAAGGCCACATGAGGCCGTTACCAATCGCAAATAGGATGACAGCAGCATATACCCAATAATTGTTGCTTATAATTAGTAAAACAAAATTCGTACCCAGAATCATGCTTCCAATTATAACCAACTTTTCTTCAGAAAATTTTCTTAATGCTCTACTTAGGACTGGACCCTGGATGAAGACCATTATTCCACTTAGTACAGCGTAAAATATACCCAGCTCAGTTATTGACCACTTTAAGTCGCTCGCTGCATGAGAAGGAAATGAGGCATAGAAGATGTTAAAACCCAGAAATATCAAAAAATACAATACAAGCAAATAAGAGATATGTTTTAGCCTGAATGCCTCTTGAAATTTGAGTTTTGGTTTTTGTACTTTGTAACAGGGCTTGCATTCTTGTGCGAATACTTTTCTTATACTCCCTTCTTCTGAGATAGGGATTTCGGTTGATAAACGCTTAGATTCCTTTAGTCTAACTCCGATCACAACTAGCGTGAACATAGATAGAAGTAATGCTGCGAAAATTGGTAATAGCGAACCGAACATAGTACCTCCCAAGATGCCAGCTATTGCAGGACCCAAGATGAAACCTAAATTAGCCGACATGGCCATTTTTCCAAAGTTGCCGCTGCGGTCTTTTTCAGATGATATATCCGAAAGATAGGCATTGGCTACAGAAACGTTACCTCCGGTAATTCCATCGATAGCACGAGCTAAAAATAACACGAGTATTGGAAGACTCATAGTAAAAGTTCCAAAAATAAGAGTGTTGAGGCTCAATTTTTGATCAGGTATAAGGAGTGCAATAAAAAAGAATATCCAACCTACTAGAGTTCCTGCATTACTTAACAAAAGAACTTTTTTCCGGCCATACACATCGGACCATTTTCCGAGTAGAGGAGCACCAATAAGTTGAAAAGCAGAATAAGTTGCCCCCAACACACCATAAACTATTGCATTTCCACCAAAATCTCTAACTAAAAAGATAAGGAATGGAAGAACGATACTAAATCCCAGTGTGCTTATAAAATTAACTAGTAATATCGGATATAGTTGAATGGTTTCTTTTCCAGTCATTTTCTAAACATCTTATTCCAACCTAAGAAATCCTCAGTAATAGATCTCGTTTAATCAATCTCTTTATCCTAATCCTATTAATTATTATGTAAAAATTGTATTTGTATACCATCAAAATCATAAGCATAAAATGATGAAGTAAATTGCGTGTCACTTTCGATTAGCTGTTCATCAATGTCAATATGAAATTCTGAAAAATGATCCTTGAGTAATCTAAGCTCGCCTATATCATTCAAATTTATTGCAAAATGATCCAGTCCCAATTCATTATTCCCTGCAGAACTAATGTTCTCTCCGAGCCAAGTATTCGTAGCAACATGGTGATGATACCTATTTGATGCGAAGAAATATGCCCCAGGGTAGGTAGCAGTATGATTTAGCCCTAAAACTTCATTATAGAATGTTTTTGCTTTACCAAGATCAGAAACATGTAAATGAACATGACCTATTGATGTTGTTTGAGGGAGAGAATGCCATTCTAAGTCAGTTGCGGTTGATTCTTTCAATAGATTAGCTGTGTCCAAAGGCTCCGTTATCATTTGTACTCTCCCGTTAGCCCATTTCCATTTCAAGGGCGACCTGTCTGTATATACCTCAATTCCGTTAAAATCTGGATCATGTATGTAAATAGATTCGGACACACCATGGTCCGCCATACCCCCATAGTATTCAGGATCAAGTTTTTCTCGTAAATGCCTTAGAAAAAGTGACAGAAACTTTCTTCCGGGTAATAATATTGCAAAATGATACATTCCTGCCTTTTGTCTATTTCGAGCTGTTGATGGGCCCTCTTCGTCAGATTCTGATAATGCAACCAAAAATGACTCTGAATTATTATCGTCTGTAGATAACAATGCTGTTTTGTGATTCTTTCTTGCTATACTAAATCCGAGAATAGATCTATAAAACTGAAGTGACTTTTCTAAATTAGATACGTTAAGGTGGACATGATCAATTTTTAAATTGAGAGGATTAAACATACTCATTATGCGATTGTGTCTTATTTAAGCGATTCACGGAGATACATAACAAAATCTATTTGGATACTCGTGGTAGTATCATATGAAATTGAGAATAAAAAGTTACTTAATTCATCTCTTTCAATACTGATTTTTCACTAACATTTTTTTGATCAGAAAATGAACACGGTGACATCATCCTCCAAATAAGTCGACGAGCTTTTCCCATGAAATCTATGAAAAGTTCGGGAATTAGTTTTTCAAGAAATTAAGTTCGCAAGTCACGAAATATAACATGGTCCCTTCCTTAGAACTGGCAACTAGAAATATCATAGGAATTAAAGTTTTAATTTTAGATCACTTCCCTTGAATGAATTTCATTTATTCGCATTTTTGCTTTGCAAATTTACTTGAGTTAAATGTTTTGATAAGGAATGGAGACAGTAAATTCTATTGTATTAGTTAGTATATTGTATGAATCATAATGTCTCAATTGATTTGTTTAATAGTGTTCACGAGGGTGCCAAAATTATTATCCAAATATAATGGATACTGAACTATTTTTTTCTTGAATATCGTCATTTTCCAAGACATGGATTTA
>DAIRDV010000009.1:0-12639 GCA_036795955.1 Nitrososphaeraceae archaeon
GTTAGGAGACAATCCATATTTGTAAAGGGAAGGCGAGTGCTTCATCCTTAGAATACAAATTTATTACAAATTTAAAGTATCTATATTTCTTTAAACTTTAAAAGTTTATAGCTCTATTATTCATGGTATGAGTCTCAAAGGAAAAGTTGCGATTGTAACAGGTGCCGGCGGAGGGGTAGGAAGATCCACAACTGAACGGCTACTTAAGGAAGGTTGCAAGGTGACTCTTGTAGGCAGAAGCCGCTCAAAATTGACAAAAGTTATTTCCGATAATGGTGATAGTGGTAATCTACTTGCAGTAAGCGCGGATATTACAAAGGAGGCAGAAGTGCTGAACGTTATTGAACAAACTATATCTTCATTCGACACTGTGGATATTCTTGTAAATAATGCTGGAGTTCTAAATGACCCAATTCCTTTTCATCAAATGAGTGAGGTTCAATGGGATAATCTCATATCTACAAATCTCATCGGAACTTTTCAGATGACCAAGGCAGTGCTACCAATAATAATGGAAAAGAAAAACGGAAACATAGTAAATATTTCATCATTGTTGGGCATACGAGCTATCCCAAATGTTCCTTTATCAATTTATGGCGCTACCAAAGCTGGTATCATAATGTTTACAAAAAGTATTGCAGTCGAGTATGGTCCATACGGAATTAGATGTAATTGCATTGTGCCATCCACAATAAGAAGTCCTATGATTGAACCCTATCTACAGGATGAAAAGTCTAAGGAACTTTTGGAATCATCGTTTCCGCTAAGGAGGATTGGAAATACTAGTGATATTTCAGGAGCCGTAGTCTATTTATGTTCAGAAGATGCCAACTGGATTACAGGAATTACTCTGACAATTGATGGTGGATTTTCAGCGAAATAAATAAACTCTAAAAAATTAATTAATATTTCAAGAGTTAACCAAGGCAGACTTTCTCTGCCTTATTAACGGGATTATCTTATCTACTATTATTTCATGAAAATTGTCTGTTCCTGCGTCTAGGGACAGTATTATTACAAATGATAATTTTCTGTTATCATCAGTGATCGGTATAGTGGCACGAATAAGTTTAGAGTAGTGAGAACTAGCATACTGTATTTTTCCCAATAATACTTCCCATCTTAGTCTCGTAAACTGTCTAGTAGCGGCAGTAATAGCATACTGAGCTCGTTCTTCGGAAGAGAGTAACGGTTTGATACCTTTGCGGTGACTAATGTGCAGTATTACACCATCTTCATTTGTAATTCCTGCAGATCTAATTGAAGAATCGACTTTGATTATTTCCTGGCACAGCGACTTGAATACTGAATTTCTCAATAGCAAAAAATTGACAATCGGTAATTTTAATGTCATGATTTTAGCTCATACCGTGCGATACATTAGATGAATTGCCTGCTTGCAGGGTTTTTACCACTATTGGGGGAGATCTAATATTTAGGAGCCCATCATTCCGGGCATCTTGATGGGAGTTCGATATCCTGTTGTAATATTTATGCCATGGTCAGCAATGATTCTGACCGCGTTCAAGTTACTTCCTTCCGGCGGAGAGAGAGATATTTTATCTCCTGGATTAATAGTGTGAATTGTTTCGTTCTTGATATCATAAAATACTACCACATTGGTAACTGGCTGCTTTCCTGCGTTTGTTAGAATTATCCTGCTATTTGTGAATAGTGATTGATCCTCTCTCATTGCATCTACTTGTAGACTATAGTCAGGACGCTGGTAGTATTGAATCACAAAATAAACGAGAATAGATAACAAAACTACTCCTGCAACACTGTAGAGGAGAAGATTCAGTTTCGTCAACTAAAATTAGTTCGATTTTCAAATATTTAAGTAATTTACTGGAACTTGAGAGTCTTTCAAACGCTACTAATCTTTATCCTAACAAACTGCACATTTGAAGCGTAATCATGTGTCTCCCTTTACTTCGGCCCGAGTCTTGAATACAGGCTTTATTCCCAGTGGCTTATAATTTCCAGTAGAACAAGAAAAGCACAATTCCTTTTCATTTATCCCAATAGCCTCTGCCAAAGTAACAGTGTCGTTGTAAATTACTTTATCCGCTCCAATGCTTTTCGCAATTTCAGATTCGAGTTGGAGATCACCTTGTTGTTGATTTTGGAAAGCCAAAAGTTCATCCTGGGACGGGAAATCAATTCCTGCATAACATGGATATTTTATTGGCGGAAAAGTAACTATGAGTGTAATCCTTGATGCCCCAGCAGATCGTAGAATCTTTATGATTGATTGTGAACTTGTCCCTCTAACTATGCTATCGTCAATCACTACCACGTTTTTATTTTTGATTACTTCGGGTATTGGAATAATCCCCTTGTTAATTTCAACACGCTCTCCATGATATGGTTCAATAAAACTTCTCATGGAACCTTTCTTCCTGTATCTGTCTTTTAATAAACCCTCTTCAAAATGGATTCCAAGTTCTTCAGCGTAACCTAGGGCCGCAGGTCTCGCTGAATCTGGAACTGGGATGACTACATCCGCATCGTGTACAGGATACTTTCTTGCTAGATTGTGGCCCATTTTCTTTCTGGCCTCGTATACATTGACACCTTCTATAACAGAGCTTGGATGTGCGAAATAAGTAAATTCAAACGCACAGTGTGAATGATACTCACTAGTAGCAAACTGCTGGCGTTCAATACCTTTTGAGCTCAACTTTAATAATTCTCCAGGCTGGATATCACCTATTAGATTACCTCCAACAGTATCGATTGCACATGATTCAGATGATACCATATACGTATTAGTATCTTCAATATAACCAAGTACTAAAGGTCTGAATCCGCGTGTATCACGGACAGCATAAACAGAACCGTCATCAGTTAAAAGAGTAAAGCAAAAAGAGCCTATCATTTCCTCTTTTAGTACCCGAAGTGCTTCAACCATGCTATCATTTTTTTCAAGATGCATCATTAATCTTTGTGCAGCTAGCAGTGTATCAGTCATTGTTTGTGGAGAAAATGTGCAACCACCAACCATATTTGATAATTCTTCAACGTTGGCTATTGTACCATTATGTGCAATGCACAAATCTTTGATTTTTAGAGGCTGTGCATTATCTAGATTACTTTTTCCAAATGTGGAATATCTCACATGACCAATAGCGGCATGGGAATTGAATTTTCTGATAATGCTTCTAAAATTTCTTGACGCAGATACCAAGCCCAAATTTTTGTATGGAGATTTTGAAGGTACGGCGAAACCCCAGGCCTCTTGCCCTCTGTGCTGTAGTGAACGTAATGAATCAATTACATATGGTATCACATTATGATGATCCAGAGAAAAGAAACCAATGACGCCACAATTCTCATGAACCATTATAGATCATCTCTTCTTGATTCATTTAATTAAAACTTACTCCAAATAAATTTGTGACTAGGAGCCGTCCATTATTTTGTTCATTGCATCGTAGGCTTTATTTAACTCGCCTATCGTTAAGCCTATTATTTGTTCACCCGAGTCACGCAAATTCAATGTCTCGGTTTCATTAACCTTACCTATTTCCGAAAAGACACATTTTCTATTCTTTAATATTCTCTTGACTTTATCTGCTTGGTTGGTTCCAATTATAAACCTGGAATGGCTTTCTGAAAAGAGCAGATGGTCATGTCGTGCACAACCACTTGGAATCTGTTCCATGTTAATGTCTATACCTAGATTACTAGAAATGGCTAATTCAGCTAATGCAACTCCGATTCCACCTTTTGAACAATCATGTGCAAAATTGACCAATCCTTTTTGTATTAATGCCAACACGGCCGAACCATTTTTCTTGTCAGTCTCCAAATCTACCTTTGGTACTCTTCCGTACTCGAAGCGAGATGTTGCATCAAAGTATTCGGAACCACCTAATTCATCCTTTGTTTGACCTATGATAAATAACGTATCTCCTAATTTTGCAACATTGCTTGTAACATGTTTTCGATCTCTGATTAACCCAATGGTTCCAATAACAGGCGATGGTTTAATAGGAGAATTCATTGTTTCATTGTAAAAACTGACCTTACCTCCCACTACAGGGATGCGCATAAATTTACAATAATCTATTATAGCTTCAATTGACTTCGTGAAGGTCCAATATATTTGAGGATTTTCGGGACTGCCAAATTGCAAGTGATCGATGATTCCAATTGGTTCTGCGCCTGTAGATATGACGTTTCTACACGCCTCAGACAAACAACCTAATGTCCCCTGATAAGGATCAAGATAACAGTGTTTTGAATTTCCATCTAATTTTATAGAGACAAATTTGTTGTCATTTACTCGAATCACTGACCCATTTGCTCCCGGCTTTATAACCGTTCTCAGACCAACTTCATGATCATACTGCTGAAAAATCCAACTCTTATTACCAACTGTAGGAATTGACAGCAATCGAAGCAATGTCTTACCATGATCATCGACCTTGTAATGATGACGACTCATTTTGTTCGGAATTTTTAGATTTCTAGGTTTCTTTGACTTTCTATTTGCAGGAGGTGCATTAACCATCAAATCACACGATATATTGGCAATTGGTTTTCCTCGATAGAGGATTTTCAGTTTATCATTACCTTTTACTTTACCAATGATTGAGTATGTTATACCATACTTATTGAAGATGTCTTTAAAGCGAGACAACTTTTTCTTGCTTATGATGTATACCATTCTTTCCTGAGATTCTGAAATCATTATCTCATTTGGCGAGAGATCAGGTATTTTGGTATGTACTGCGGACAACTCAACTTCAATTCCCCTGTCTACTAGGTCGGACAACTCTGAAAGACAACAAGATAATCCTCCGCCTCCGAGATCTTTCATGGCGTTAATGCACTTAATATCTGAAGCTTCTATAGTCGCCTCGATCAATAATTTCTCCAAAAATGGGTCAGGAATTTGAACAGCAGATCTATCTTCTTCGTCGTCCAGTAGTTTTGAGGCAAAAGAGGCTCCGCGTATTCCATCTTTTCCCGTGGGATTCCCAGCAAGTATCACAAGGTCATCTTCTTCTGCATGATTGGAAATAATCTGATTCTTCTTGCCAAGACCAATTGCAGCAACGTCGACTAGGCAGTAATCCTTGAAGGAGTTATCAAATTCAATATCCCCTCCAACCGTTGGAATTCCTATGCAATTACCGTAATCAGCAATCCCATTTACTACATTCTTAAACAGCCATTTGGATTTTGACGCGTTACTATCTTCAACTATAGAAGAAAATCGGAGCGCATCTAATAGAGCAATTGGTCTTGTTCCCATAGAAATAATGTCCCTTATTACTCCACCAACTCCTGTTGCGGCACCTCCATATGGCTCAACAGCAGAAGGATGATTATGGCTTTCAATATGAATGGTTATTACGTCTTCATCACCAATGTCTAATACCCCCGCGTCATATCCTGGACCTACTATTACTCTTTTACCGCGAGATGGTAATGATCTTACAAATTTTTTGGACGACTTGTATGAACAATGTTCTGACCATTCTGCATCTATCATATCAATTTCCAAAAGATTAGGTTTCCTACGCATTTTTTTTAGCAAATGACTTTCTTCTTTTTTTGTTAGCATTCTACATCAGTTAAATCAATTCTCTATGTATGGGGTTAAAAAATTTTTCAAGGATAGGAATATCAATCGTGCATTACTATTTGTTTTATTGGGCGAAAGGATTGATTCCGATGCCCGCTCCGGATGCGGCATTAGTCCCATAACGTTTCCCCTCTTATTGCAAACTGCTGCAATCATCTCAGTAGATCCATTAGGATTCTGATCTTTATACTTGAAAACAACTTGGTTATTTTGATGCAGCTCTTTTATCTTATCATCATCTATTACATATCTGCCCTCTCCATGCGCAATAGGTATCTTGATCTTATCATTTACTTTAAACAGATTTGTAAATGGTGTGTCAACATTTAACACCTCCATTTCTAACCATTTGCATGAAAATTTTAATTTTTCATTTTTAACCAGTGCTCCTGGCAATAATCCAGCTTCAACTAGTATTTGGAACCCATTGCAAATTCCAAGAATTGGTAATCCTTCGTTAGCTTTTTTCGTTATAGCTTCGACTATGGGGCTTTTAGCTGCTATGACTCCTGCCCGTAGTCTATCTCCATAGGAAAATCCTCCCGGCAAAATTAGAGCGTCATACTCATCTATCGTTTTTTGTGTATGCCAAACATATTGAGCATTAATGCCTATAACGTCATTCATAATATGATGTACGTCTCGGTCGCAGTTACTCCCTGGAAAAACAACTATACCTACCTTCACTTAGACTCCACCTAGCTGTCAAGAACTAGTAATTTTAATTTATTTGTAATGCCATGGTCAGGTTGTGACAACATGGGACTATATTCCGATTCATCTTTTCATTTGGGACTTAGGTTTTTATTTTGATATGTATTAAGATTATCCATTGAACGATAGAGTGCAGGACATAATGACAAAGAACGTGATTTCGATTGATGAGGGAATTACAGCAAAGGAAGCTGCTATTATTATGACTGAAAAACGTATAAGCTCTCTTATCGTGGAGAGAGAAAACGTTCCTATAGGTATAATCACAGAGAAGGATTTTGTCAAGAAAATCTGTAATAAGGATCTAGTTTCCTCTAAAGTCAAGGTTGGAACAATAATGTCCAAAATACAAACATATGCGAGTCCCGACACTCCAGTGGAGGTAGCGGTACAAAGAATGGTTAATCACAAAATTCGTAGGCTGCCCATATTATCAGACGGAAAGGTTGTTGGTATTGTTTCTGTTACTGACTTGGCAAGACAACTGAGAACAATTCTACTGGTAGATGGCATCCTATCGGATGAAACCTGAATATAAAAGACATCTGAGTGAACGATAGGCAAAATATAATAATTACGCAGTACCTTCGTTCTGGATATGAAAAAATTTTTTGCAATTTCTTTACTTATTTTCACAATTGTAATAATGCTACAAAATAATTCATTATTTGCGCAACCATCAGTTAAAGATTCTAATCTTAAAGTTGAGGCTTTCGTAGGTGGTTTGTCATCTCCTACCAGTATGTTATTTGTCGATGAAAATAATATTTTGGTGTTGGAAAAAGATGGAAATGTAAGACTGGTTAGCAACGGAATGCTTCAATCACAGCCATTGGTATCTCTAAATGTTGATATTAAGAATGAACGCGGACTACTAGGAATAGAAAAAGTTGGAGATAATGTATTTTTGTATGCAACAGTAAAGGACGGTCAACTTATCAACAGAATTTACAAATACACATTGGCACCTGGTCCAGAGTTAACAAATGAACAACAATTTAAGGATCTTCCTGCAACTCCAGGCACCAATCATCAAGGAGGAAAACTAGTTGCGAGTAAAGATGGATATCTTTATTCAGTAACGGGAGAGCTTCAACGGAATGGAAAAGACCAAAATATAGTTAATGGTCCAGATCCCGATTTTAGCGGAGCAATTTTAAAAACTAATCCAAAAGACGGTACTCCAGCTCCTAATAATCCCTTCAAGAGTGACAACTCGAAAGATCCTATAAATTGGTATCAAGCATATGGAATAAGGAACAGCTTTGGACTCGGAATAGATCCTGTTTCTGGCGCCTTATGGGACACAGAAAACGGTGAAAAAACATTCGATGAAATTAACTTAGTTAGTCCCGGATTCAACAGTGGATGGAAATCTACAATGGGTCCAATATCTGAGAATGGAATTTCCCAGGATGATCTGGTGAATTTTCCAGATTCAAATTACAAGGATCCAATTCTAAGTTTTAGGAGTTCAATTGGCATCACAGATATTGAATTTTTAAATTCGGATAAATTGGGGACGGAATACGCAAATAACGCATTCGTAGGTGATATTAGATATGGTAATCTTTATCGATTTGAGCTAAACGACGACAGAGTAGATTTCAAATTTAACGATCCCGGACTCGATGATCGGGTAGTAGATAATAACAAGGAACTCAATTCGGTAATATTTGGTAAAGGCTTTTCTGGCATAACCGATATAAAGACAGGACCAGACGGGCTGCTTTACGTCTTGTCATTTGAGGATGGTACGATTTACAGAATTAGCAAGTGAAATATCAAATATTTTGATACTTGAAAAGAATTCTGGGTGGAGAAACCACCGTGATTATCTTTTCTAAAGATTAAACATTATCAATTTGAAAAATTCTTATTTTTTGTCCTGCAATAATTGCATTTAGTAACCTTCTTCCGCTTTCCGATCTCTTGTCTATTTTGATTCGCGATTTTTTACCAACTTGATTTGCACAAACAAATTCATCATCTATATACAAATTTACTTTATTACCGATTGTTTCTTCTTCTAGCTTTATAACAACTCCATTACCAGATTCACTTATTTCAAAAAATATTTCTTTGCCTAGAGTAGGGGTCTTCATTTCCACGTCTATCTTTATGCCAAGCATGTCTTCGAGTTCGTTGACAGTTGTTCCTCCTTTTCCAATTATTCTGGGAATTACATCTTTCTGGACTTTAATTCTCACCTTGTTGTCCGATAGGATTGAAATCTCGGGATTGGGATCAAATCGTCTTATTACATCTCTAATCTTCGATTCTGCAAGTTTGTATATTTTGTTCTTGTTTGCTTCGTCAGTTGGTTCAACTGGCACAATTACATTTTCTTCACCGTATGTGTATATCTCATATTCTGTTAGTCCGGTCAAAAAATCTTTGACTTCAACTACTGGCCTGGCAAGATCAGCTTCTATCATCTTGTAGGGTACTTTAACTGTGAGTGATATTTCATAGACTTTCTTCACCGTGCCTGCATCCATGAAAATTATTGTGTCCAGAATTTGAGGTATCATACCTAATTCTATCCTACCAATAAATCTCTGAACCGCATCCAATGGTTTGCTCGCATGGATAACACCAATCATTCCAACCCCAGCTAATTTCATATCAGAAAAGACTTGAAAATCTCTATATCGCCTTATCTCGTCAAAAATGGTGTAGTCGGGACGTACTAGTAAGAGAATATCTACGGCATTCTCAAAACTTCCTTCAAGCGGACCATACTGGGTTACTTCCTTTGGTACTTGTAAATCTCTGGGCGATTCAAATGTTTTCACTATTTTATTCTGCATGACATAAAACTCTGCAAGGCTGCTTGCCAATGTACTCTTTCCAGAACCAGGAGGGCCAGCTATAATTATTCCTTCCACATTTGATGTTAGCCTCGCCAATAGTTTTTCACTCAGTCCATAATCTTCCAATGTCAATTTTGCTATCGGTCTTACAACAGTAATTTCTTGGGCTTCTGAGAATGGTTCTTTAGTAATTGCAATTCTATATTTACCTAATTGAATAACAGTAGCGCCGTCTTTATTGATTTCCCTCAACCCCTTCTTTAGGCGCGATTGTTCTAAAATTTCTTTTGTTATTTCATCTACTTCCTTAGATGAAAGTTTCCCTTTTTCTAATTGTACGACCTTCCAATTGCCAGGTACTCCTCTTTTTGCAAACGGGCTTGTACCTTCCTTGAGATGAATACTCATGGTATCGTTATCAAAGTATTTTTCAAATCGTAATTCTGAATCCTCTTTGGGGGAACTAAGTAGCATGGATTTTATTCCATGTGCTTCTGAAACCAAATGTTGAATATAATCACATGTTATGAGGGTCGCATCATTTTCTAGAGCGACGTCTTTTATTATGGCGTCGATTCTTCCATGTTTTGCAAGTCTAATTTCTTCGATAGTTGGCCTTGTTCCAACAAATTCCAGATTTATTTTACTTGTCTTGCATACATCCCTAATCTTTTTTATTTGAAGCAGCCCTTCAATTCCCTGTGGCCTATTTGTAGAGGCCTGTGCTTGAAGTTCGTCAAGCACTGCGATGGGGATAATAATTTGGCTATTTGCAGAAATCCTGTCCCGTAAAATATCTGGAATCTTGCCTTCGATTATTACGCTTGTATCTAAAACGTATTTATCAGTCATCTAAAATACAGTTAAAATTCCTAGATTAATGTGTCTTTTTATAGTCTAGGAGTATTGCTTGGCATGAACTTATTTACATATTCCTAACACTAGGACTCATCAACATAATAAATGGTCTGGTTATTACTTCCACCATTTGACTGCGACAAGATATTCACTATCAAAGTAGCAATATTTTCTTCATCTGGCTTGCTACCTTCAATATTACCCGCTAATATCAAATTTTGCCTTATATTGGATTTTACCACATCTCTTAATTCCTGATTAACAGTTGCATTGAAAGGTCTCAAAGCACCTCTAAAAATTTCAGACCTAGCCCGCACGACGCCGGAAATCTTATCTCCCACTGGTGAATCAGGACCTATAATAATTACAGTTCCTTTCGAATCTTTGAACATAGATGGTTCATCAAGTGCACCTTCGGGGACCATATGTAATACTGATTCTCTAGTTACTAATGCGGGAGCAAGAAGGTATTTTTCTACGATCTTATCCCACTGTGCCCTACTAAGTGACTTTAGTGCGGCGTCGTATTCATAATCTCCAGTCAAAAAGACCACTCCATCTATCGCGGAAAATTTTTCTCTAATTATTCTAAGCATTTCCTGAACTGATTGCTCATTTGTCAAATTAACGGAATGAGTATGAAACTCTTTGTAGAAACTCAAATCTTTGGGGTCTCCTGTTAAGATGACCAATTGTTTTATTTTTTTCACAAGAGAATTCGCAATATTTTTTGCCCGATTTAGATCTTTTTCCTTTGAAGAGTTTACTATAAGCACAATAACTTTATTTGAAATATCAATTTCCGTCTGAAGAGTAAAGGTTCCAATTATTGGTCTTGTAGGATAGAATACTCTGTCATTTGGTACTATCTTTCCATTTAATAATTTGCTCATCTTTTCAGATGAAAGATTAAGTACCATATCTGCTACTTGTTCCTGTGAGAGAAACTCATTATCCACTATCATCTTCTTTGTATTCATCTGTATCTTTTCAGCAATTTGCTGCGTCTTTGATAGTAGCTCTCCTAAGGATGATACGAGTTCAACTCTATCTTTTTCGTTTTTTATCCTATTGCTAAATATTTGCTGCACTACCATATCCATTTCATTATCAATAGTAGATTGTTCTTCTCCTAATACATTCAAAAGTCGAGACAATGCTTTCTCTATTTCCGCGGATGAAAGTCCGGGAAATCCACCGATGCGCAAGAATTCAGCAGCTGCCTTAGGATATACTGTTTTGTATATTCGATCTGAGTGAACCGGTCCGGGATTTGTTGCTACTGATTGGATTCCATCGGGCACCAACTCCCATGCAAATGCTTCTGCCAATCTATTTTTGGCTCCTTGGGCACTAGTGTAAGGAGTCCTAAATCTATACGGGCGCTGTTCATACTTGTTTTCTTCTGTAAAAAAAGTAGAGATGGTAATTACCTTTGAGCCTTTTTGCATATTATCAATGCATTTGATTGTTGTCCAAAATGTACCAGTTAGATGGATCATTACACATTCTTTGAAATCTGAAAAATTGGAATTAGTAAAAAGTTTCACAGGTCCCGAAACCCCTGCGTTATTTACAAGTATATCGACATGGCCCATTTCTTTTGCGATAGTGTCAAACATGTTCGATATTGCTTGTTCATCTGAAACATCTACACCGGGGAATATTTTGATTTTACCAGAACTTCCTACACTTGAAATAAGACTTTGTAACTGCGATTGAGTCTCTTCCAGTGGTTCTTTCCTTCTTCCAAGCAGTATAATACTAGCGCCATTTTCAGCAAATTTCTTTGCTATAGCTTGACCTATTCCAGTTCCACTTCCGGTAACTACTACGACCTTGTTTTCAAAAGCAAGTTCAACCAAGTATGACCCTATCCCCTTGAGGCATAAGTTCAAGGCATATCTAATACATTATTAAATATAACGAGCTGGAGGGCGGATTCGTTATAATCGATTTTAATGGAGATAATTTAATTAATTCAATTCTTTTCAAACAATTTATTTATTAGTATAAAAATAGAAAAGGCATGTCTGATGATGAACATTCGACAAGATCAAATGATAAACATGATAAGCACGAAGAGGGAGAAGAGTCCGATACCTTCAAGAAACAGGACATAAATGAATTATTTGCCTCTCAAATGGTGGCTGAAGGCTTGGGCGCCGAAGCAATCCCAATAGGTTCCTTGGGACTGGAAGGTGAAGAATATTATAACAATGATATTGGCTCAAATCCTCGTCTAATTACTAACCGCGGGTGTATAAGGGTAAAAGGCAAGGAAGTTAGCATAATTCAAATCATTCAAAAGAACTGACTAGGCATTTATTGGGTGTTTTTATAGAATTGTCACTTTTCATACAATTAAAACACCGATTTTAGCGCTTTAGGTAATATGTCATTCAAGCTCTCCACCAATCAAAACTAAGAAAATACACTTTACTCGGCTTTGTATACGTGACAGCTAGAATGTATTGCTTTTTTACTGTAGTCGCTAACCTTCCCGCAAGCACGATTCCAGTCGCAGTTATGTCTTGTTGACTATCTACAACTTGTACTAAATATGGCGCATGGTCAATTCCAGGACCATGTTCGTAAACAGCAAAATCGCAACCAAATTTAATACCGGGAGAAACAACATACCCTACATCT
>DAIRDV010000010.1:0-12050 GCA_036795955.1 Nitrososphaeraceae archaeon
CTTGAAATTATCAGATGACATCCATTGGTAGATGCCGTTGAATTTGAGACAAGGAATTCATCAGTGGCAAACCTTGCTAGTTCCTCATGTATTATTGGAAGCTCATTTATCCTGATGTGAGCGTTTGAAATCTTGGCCAAATTGAGCAGAGCCAAAATTCCATCTGAACCAACCGGATATACACCCACTATATTGGCATTTGTGTCAAATTCCTTTCCAAAGTCGGCACAATATTTTGAAATTATTTTACCCAATGAAAAACGTGGTTGAGTCAAAGATTTTATGATTTCATCCTTGATGTTTTTGTCAATTGATTGATGCTTGCCTAAGATTGAGTTCATCTCACCAATCTGATTTATTGTATAAATGCTGAGGGGAGTTAAAGATCCAAATTTATTTGTCAGGATCAAAACCATGCCCGGTTCAATCATGTCGTATCTTACTGGCAATTCTTTGGTCGAGTTAGCATATGCCGTTGCACCGAAGAACAGTTTTCCTAATTTAAGCGAACTGTAATCATCAAGTAACAAATCATACTTTGCCGCAAACATATCAATGTTTGATCTTATTTTGTCAAGCAAATTTTCATTAGGCGCGTCATAAATTGGAATAATCTTAAAACCTGACGTACAGCCAAGTAAAAGAAGATTTTCAATTGCCGATGCTAAGGCGATTGAAGTATTCACGATTGAATCAGGTTCTTCATCTGGATCAATTAGTTTCCCCGAAGAGATATTTACCGCAGTATATCCTAACTTGTTTCCTCTATGAGTGTCAATGTAGTCAACCAAGGCAAATTGTGAATCGTACTGGGAGGTAGTTGATACTACAAGTTTTCTTAAAGGATGTTTTGGAGGCTTTTTGCCAAAAAAATCATCCAAGAGGTGCGAAAGACTTTGCTGATCCTCTGCTATCTCATTGTGAATCCTCATTAATGATACTAGTTTCTTATTTTTGAGCTCGTCGGTAATCGATTCATTCACTTTGTATATTCTTCGTGTAATGTCCGGACTTTTTCCGCTATAATGAAACGAATCATACCATGAAAGGTCGGCCCATGAATTGTGCTTAATCTTCTCAAACGATTTATCCAATGTCAAATTGTCAACTTCGTTGGAGCAATTTGATATCCACCCTATTGGATCAAATCCCAAATTCTGAAATTTGAATATACTTTGCCAAAAATCATGAGCCAAAAACTAGAACCTCCACAAATCTCTCATATACAACACTAATAATGAATCTTCCTAATGGATAAAAACACCTCGAGTATATTTGCGTTAGATAGCTTTATTATGTTAAACCGACAAAAAGAATAATAATTATAAGACTAAATTTCTCAAATTAGAGATAGTGCAGATAAACAAGAATGATAGGGAGGCCTCGAATACTTTGGTAAATGAAAATGAAATAAACAAAATTGCAAAGGAAATGGAATCAAAAACCGCTGAGGAGATCCTACAATGGGGATTTAAGGAATACGGGTCCAGAATGGTACTTGCATCAAGCTTTGGTGCGGAGGATGTTGTATTAATTGATATGATGTGTAGTATTAATAGGAATTTAACTAGAGTCTTTACTCTTGATACGGGCAGACTCAATCAAGAAACTTATGATCTTATTGATAAAATAAGATTAAAGTACGCGATAAAAGTTGACGCTTATTTCCCAAAATCAAGTGATGTTGAGGAAATGGTCGCAAATAAAGGAATGAATCTAATGTATGAGAGCGTAGAAAATAGAAAACAATGTTGCAATATTAGAAAAATTGAACCTTTAAAAAGAGCACTTAAAAAATTTGATTGTTGGATAACTGGGCTGCGTCGAGAACAATCGTCAACCCGAAACAGCATATCAAAGATTGAAATTGATGCATTGAACAACAATATTGTCAAGTTAAATCCACTGGCAGATTGGACGAGTGAAGAAATTTGGAAGTATATTCAAAAATACAAAGTTCCTTACAATAAACTGCACGATAAAGGATATCCTAGTATAGGTTGTGAACCTTGCACAAGAGCAGTGATGCAGGGAGAGGATCCTAGGGCTGGAAGATGGTGGTGGGAAAATGACACTCACAAAGAATGTGGTTTGCATTGGAAAGAAGGTAAATAATTATTTTTGGCAAGTAGTCTAATTTTACCACATGGTGGTAAACTAATAAACAAATATGTTCAAAAATCTGAAGACTTAACTGTATTTGAAGTATCATCCGATATTAGAAATGATGCAGAAAACATTGCGACCGGGGTTTTTAGTCCGCTTACCGGCTTTGTTGGCCAGGAAAATTTCCAGAATGTACTTAAAGAAGGACGATTGAGTAATGGTGTTCCCTGGACCATACCTATTGTACTTGATATGGAAAAACAAATTGCAAAGCAAATGCAGGATTTGGGAGATGTTATCCTTTCATCAGAGGGACAAGAATTTTGTTTACTCCACGTACACGAAATTTACGAATATAATAAACAAGATATGGCACAGGGGGTATACGGAACCACAGACAGAGATCATCCGGGGGTAAGCCGACTCTTTAAGATGAAAGAATTCCTGGTAGGTGGAGAAGTTGAAGTTTTTCAAATGAAAGAGGGCGACGAAATCCAAAAGTTTAGAATGCATCCTTCGGATACTCGTTCCGAAATTTCTAAACGGGGTTGGAAAAGCGTCGTCGGTTTTCAAACTAGAAATGTGCCTCACGTTGCCCATGAAACACTACAAAAGGCAGCTTTGAACATTTATGATGGGTTATTCCTTAATCCGTTAATAGGCAAGAAGAAGATAGGTGATTTTACAGACGATTTGATAATTCGTGCGTACGAATCGTTGATAAATAATTACTTTCCAAAAAACAGGGTGTTATTTTCCACAATCCATACATCAATGCGATATGCCGGTCCGCGAGAAGCATTACACCATGCGATCATGAGAAAAAATTTCGGCTGTACTCATTTCATTGTAGGGCGGGACCATGCTGGTGTTGGTAATTATTATCCGCCATTTGCCGCCCAGGAAATATTCCAAAAGTATCCTGATTTGGGAATAATTCCAGTCATCTTTCCCGCATTTTATTTTTGCAAAAAATGTATGTCCTTTGCGAATGAAAAGACATGTCCGCACGGAAAAGAATCAAAAGAAGAATTAAGTGGAACGATGATGAGGAAAATGGTAAATACTGGAAAAATCCCAGAAAAACATTTAATGAGGCCAGAGATAGCAGATCTAATTCTTAAGTCGGAAAAACCATTTGTAGTTGAGTGAAATTGACAGGACAATTGAAAATTCCTATTATTGCGTTCGTTTTGTTCTTATTTTTGCCAATCATATCAATAAGTGGACAGAGCAGCATTCATGATGTAATTAAGACGAAGAATTCTGAAAGATTCGAAGTGAACTATGATGTGTCTAATACAGATAGGAGACATCCATTAGTATACAATTTTTCAAAACCTATACCAACTAATTGGCAGTTAACTATTCAAAATAATTTGACCTACTCAAATTCTGAGGGTGCAAAGACTGTGATAAAGATTCAAGAACCTGCTCCAAGTGAAAAGTTCATAGAACTAGGCATGTTTGGCGATAAGACTGGAAAGTTTTGGGCAGCTATTAACACCAATGAATCTGGATATATACGGGTATATGAGCGAGAAAAAGACGGATGGTCTAGGGATCAGCCTATTTTTGTAGCCCATGCAAACAATCAGGGCCTGACGATTACCAATGGTAAGAGAATCATCATCGATAAACTTTCGGTAAATGATTTTGTTGTTGGATCGGTTTCTATTTATGGTAAGGATCAATCAACTGATCCAGACAATTCAATTAGTGGAACAATTTCATTCGACGTCTTATTCGGCAATCCTGCAGAATCTCCATTGTATTATCTGCCATTAATAACGATGATTGTAATTGGCTCGATAGTACTCGTATTGCTTATTAGAAAAAAAAGAGACTAAGTATTTTCTGCATAATATTTGCACATTTTTGTTAACTGACAAACACCGCATTTGGGTTTAATTGGCAAACATATATTCTGTCCGAACGTTACAAATGTTTCATTAACCCGAATCCAATATTTTTTTTCTATTTTATTTTGTAATACATTTTCCGTTTCCTCAGGATTTTTTGTGTTTACAATTCCAATCCTGTTTGAAATTCTATGAACATGAATGTCTACCGGAATGGCAGGCTTTTTGAAACCATAAACCAGCACACAATTCGCAGTTTTTCTTCCCACTCCAGGAAGCGTAAGAAGTTCATCTAGATTAGATGGAACTTTGCCATCATATTTTTTGATAATTAATTGTGATACTTCCTTTAGTCTAATAGCCTTAACATTGTAAAAGCCAATTTTCTGAATCAGCTTCTTTATGTCATTTATATTTGCTCTAGAAAGATCTTCAGGATTTTTGAATCGAGAAAATAGCGCCTTAATTACGGTCGTAGTTACTTCATCCCTTGTTCGTGAGGACAATATGGTTCCAATTAATATTTTAAACGGGTCACCGTCTTCCTGAAGTTGCAGATTCTTCAGAGCAGTAGGTCTTACTAGATTATTATCTCTAAGGGTGCTCTGAATTAAGGCAAAAAGCTTGGAGATATTTAGCACCATATTCGTTACTCCTTGTTATATTCTCTATATGGATAACGTTGCAAAAAAGTTTTTGGAAGGTATTCTATTCTTTCTTTTGTTTTACTCTTGCTCGGCCAGTTTTTCTTGGTGAGATATTTCCTACTTTTCTGCCAGGAGGGGTTGTCCTTCCGACTGATGATTGGCGACCTACGTGTTGATGCCTTCCACCACCATGTGGGTGATAAACCGCAGCTTGTGCAATTCCTCTTACTTTGGGATAAAGCTTGCCATGTGCAATCATGTATTTAGCTTTGTTTCCAGCTTTGAGGAATGGCTTTTCCATTCGACCTGCACCAGAAACAATTCCTATCATAGCTTTGCATTTTGGATTTAATGTAGCGAATTTTCCAGATGGTAATTTTACCGACACGCCTTGAGCAGTATGGGAAAATACGATGGCAGATGATCCAGCGGATTTCACAAGTTTTCCGCCATCTCCGATGTTCCTTTCTAGATTACAAATCAGCGTACCATCAGGAATAGATTCAAGGGCTAAAATATTATTTGGTTTAAAGTCAACATTGTTTCCGATTTGAATTGTTTCTCCAACTTCCATGCCATCGGGAGCAGGCAAATAACTGATCTCTTTATCAAATTTGATTTTAGCCAATGGTGCGTCTCTACCTCTTTCATGAACAATATCAACTATCGAGCCAACTCTCTGCTCTGTCAATTGTAAATTTGGATACTTGGCAGGAACAATTTTTCCTCTTTTTATGGCCTGAAATTGTTTGCCTCCTTTACCTCTTCTACGTACTAAAGTTCTTTTACCCAAAACGGTCCAATCGAATTAATCATTATCATCATGATTTTAACGTTTGGGTAAGCGCAACTCCAACCGTCTGATTGTAATTCAAATCTAATTTTTCTGCGGTAAAAAAATATGAAAAGACTAAGACTTTTTCAACAAGTCTAATGGACGAAAGCTGACCATCTTCAGATAATTGAACAGCTAAAAATTTTCAGGTGCATTCCTCGACAAAGGTATAAAGATAGGTACGGTAGTACTTGATATCGTGAGTCAAAACACTCTCTCGCTGAAGGTTCTCGAAGCATATACGCGAGACGTAGGTCGTGGAGTGGCTAGAATCGATTATGATTCAATGGACTCGTTGACTGCATCTACTGGTGATGTTATAGAGATCCGAGGCAAAAGAAGGACTGTCGCAAAATGTTTACCGCTTTACCCTTCAGACGAGGGCAAAGGCATTGTTAGAGTAGATGGCCTAGTGCGAAATAATGCTGGTGTAGCTATTGGAGATACGGTAATTGTGAAAAAGATCAAGGCCGTACCAGCAGAAAAAGTAATCGTTGCCCCCTTAGAGGCCATACCACCTATTGACGAGCGTTACCTTGCTGACGCACTTGAAAGTGTTCCGCTAATAAAAGGAGATAATGTTATGGTTCCCTATTTTGGAGGAAGACTTACTTTTCAGGTAATAGGAGTCACCCCGGCATCTGATGCTGTATTAGTAACCCAAAAGACGATATTCCATATAGCTGAGAAAGGTGAAACCCTAAGAGGTGTTCCTCAGGTAACTTACGAAGACATTGGTGGCCTAAAAGAAGAGATTCAGAAAGTAAGAGAAATGATAGAGTTACCATTACGACATCCTGAAATCTTTGAAAAATTAGGTATCGAAGCACCAAAGGGTGTATTGTTGTATGGACCGCCGGGAACGGGAAAAACGCTTCTTGCAAAGGCAGTTGCAAACGAAAGTAATGCTCATTTCATAAGTATCTCAGGACCAGAAATTATGAGCAAATTTTATGGTGAATCTGAAGCTCGATTAAGAGAGATTTTTAAGGAAGCCAAAGAAAAGGCACCTTCTATTATATTTATTGACGAAATAGATTCAATTGCTCCCAAAAGAGAAGAAGTTACTGGTGAAGTCGAGAGGAGAGTCGTATCTCAATTATTGTCGCTTATGGACGGACTTGAAGCAAGAGGTAAGGTAATAGTAATTGCTGCTACAAACCGTCCGAATGCTATAGATCCAGCCTTGAGACGTCCAGGCAGATTTGATAGAGAAATTGAAATCAAAGTACCTGATAAGCGAGGAAGATTGGAAATATTACAAATTCATACAAGAAACATGCCTCTAGATACTGATGTAGAACAAGATAGAATTGCTGCAGTAACGCATGGATTTGTAGGTGCGGACCTGGAATATCTTTGTAAAGAAGCAGCAATGAAGTGTTTGAGAAGATTGCTTCCTGAATTAAATTTGGAAGATGAGAAACTATCTCCCGAAGTCTTAAATAAGCTCATAGTTACCAGAGCCGATTTTGATAATGCTGTAAAGGAAGTGACTCCTTCTGCAATGAGAGAGGTTTATCTCGAATCCCCAGATGTTCCTTGGTCTGCTATAGGCGGATTGGAGGATATAAAACGCGAATTGCAGGAGGCTGTAGAATGGCCATTACGATTCCCAGAACTATATACAAAACTCGGACATTCTATGCCAAAAGGCCTTTTGTTGCATGGATTGTCCGGAACAGGTAAGACCCTCTTGGCAAAAGCCGTAGCCACAGAGTCTGAGGCTAATTTCATTAGCGTAAGGGGCCCTGAATTGCTAAGCAAGTGGGTAGGAGAGTCAGAACGGGGGATTAGAGAGATTTTCAGAAGAGCAAGACAAGCAGCTCCTTGTGTAGTATTTTTTGATGAGATAGATTCTATCGCTCCAGTCAGAGGAATGGGTGGAGATAGTATGGTTACGGAAAGAGTAGTTTCACAATTGCTTACTGAATTGGACGGGATTCAATCACTTTCAGGTGTCGTGGTGTTAGCTGCAACAAATAGGGCGGACATTATTGATACTGCTTTATTACGTCCAGGCAGATTTGATAAGATATTGCTGGTGCCATTGCCAGACAAATCCGCAAGGCAAAAAATATTGGAAATACACAGTAAGGATAAACCACTTGGAACAGATGTTAACCTTGCCCGTATAGCCGAAATGACAGATGGGTTCAGTGGTGCAGATACTAGCTCTGTTATTAATACAGCCGTATCGTTAGTTCTGCACGAATATCTAGCAAAGTATCCAACACCTGAAGAGGCAGCTAGACATGCATCAGAAGCCCACGTAATGATGAGGCATATTGAAGAGGGTGTAAAAAAGATTAAGGCTCAGAGAGAAGGCAAACCTGGAGAGAAAGTTTCAGTCCAGTACTATAGATAGCGTCAGATAGTAACAAACATCATTTGATTGCAGCAGCACATGATGCAGTATGAAAAGATACCTATCATCTATTCCCGACCATTTAGTTTTTCTCTGATCACTTCATATGCCTTGGCAGCGTCATTCATCCCTAGAATTAAAACAATTTCATTTTGTGTAAAAAAAGCATTGTAAAGTGGAATACGGTTGTTGTGTAGTAATGATAAAACAAGTGACAATACTTCATATGTGTTTTCTTTATCTGACTGAACAGTGATTGTTATTTTGGAAAGACCATCCTTTATTTCTCCAGCAGCTAATTTGTGGGATGATTTGAACATAGTCCTAATTTCATCGATATCTTCAGCAAATAATCTAATTTGCTTGTTGGTCCTGAACATATTGTAACCGCTCCCAAGCTCGAATATCTCATCTAAAACTTGGTAGACGTCTTCCGTTTCGTGAAAATCAATATCAATGATACTACCAGTCAAGCTCATTCTCACTCCTTCAAAAATTGGATGGTACTCATAATCAATTCCGTCAAGAGAATCTGCAAATCGCTTAATGGCTACTACCAAAGTATTTACATTAACTTCAGATTTTGTCAGCTTTTCAACATCTGGTTTTATCTTTTGGGCCAACGCTGTATAATTTGCTATGCCTGTGCTTAATGCTTGAAAAAATAACGTATTTGAACCTATGATTTCTCTAACTGCATGAGGAACCGAATAAGTTTGAGAATACACACAATCAATTTAACAAATAAAAGTAATAAACCTTTCTTGTTTATGTAAATTGCGAGTATTATGTATGAAAAGTTACAAATTGTTAGATTTCTAGCTACACATTAACGGAACATTCTTTCATGCAGTTAAATTCACCCAAATTGTTCTAATAGATTTGACAATGTTTCTTTTTAAGTAAATAATGGTGGTATTCACAATGACCAAGCGCGAATTCATTATAGATAACGGAAATGAAAAGATTCAGGAATTAGGATATCTCCACAAAAATGTTGCAGTGAAGTACCTGATGAAGAGGCGAAGATCATTATTAATGACAAAAAATCTCGAAAAAGTAGAGAGTTTATTTTCTCAACTTCCTAGAAAAATTAGCATTATTGGAAAACAAATAACTCACAATTATGAAGTAAATTGGGAAAGACAGGGAATAACTGAATTTGAAGGATCAAGATTCGTCTTTTCTCTAAAACCACTGGAAAAATAGCACGTAATCAGATTTGTATCATGATTGTTTTTTCCCTATTTCTATTAATATCATGTATCCGACTCGTAGAAATCAAAATGCGCCAACAAATCTTTGACTTAGTTTCCTTAAGAACAAAGAAATAACTGGTTGCATTTTTTATATACATCCATTCAAAACTAAATCTGAATTTTCAGAAGAGCATTTATAATATACATCAAATCAAATAATCATAATTATATTCTGAAATCAGTGAAGATACTTGAAATATCCATTAAGAAATATTGTATTAGAAAAGATAAAAGAGGTAGGCAATTTGTCAGATAATGATCTGTTAAGTAACTTAGAAAAGGATGGAGTACAGATTACAATTGCTGATTTGAACAAGACGTTACTGGATTTAGAGATATTTGGATTGGTGAGAGTTAGTTGGCTAACTAAAGATAAAAGAAGGATAGAATTAGTTACATGAATGATTGTTTTTCTTAGATTGATTAAATAAGTCTATTCTGTAATTATCAGAACCTGAATTGAAACCTGTTTTATGCGACTCTCACATCCATCTTACAGATCCTGTATATGATAATTTTTTACCATCAATTCTCGCAACCATAAAGGGATTGGGTCTAAAAGCGTGCTCAGTGACAGTGAATAATTCAACTTCGTTAAAAGCGTTAACACTCTTTAAAGAACGAGGTATTAATGATTTTATTTATAATTTTGTTGGCATTCATCCGCAATATGCTACAGAGAATATATCAAAATTTGAGGAAATTGTTGCATACAATGTCAAGAATATTGATGGTATTGGAGAAATCGGATTGGACCCAGCTTATTACAATCAAGCAGGTAATACTAAAGCGTTACAATACCAGGTATTCAACAAGATGTTGAAGATTGCAGAAACCTATGGTAAGCCAGTTTCAATTCATTCTAGAAATTCGCTTGATGAAATTCTTAGTTTACTACCTACGTATAATCTGAAAAAAGTATGCCTTCACTGGTTTGATGGATCTTTACAACAATTAGAAAAGTCTCTTGAAATGGGACTGTATCTCTCTTATGGGCCATCGCTAGTATACTCTAAAAGAAAGCAAAAACTGCTAGAGTTAACAAATAAAGAAAGATTATTAATTGAAACCGACGGTCCTGTTAGATATCCTTCTTGCTTTACTAATGTATTTACCCTTCCCACTTCATGTCTTGTAAGTATAGTAAGAAGTATGGCAGAACTTCTTTTGGAGTCTCCCCAGAATGTAATGGATAGAATAGAAAAAAATTCTACTTTATTCTTTGACTAAAACGAAGATATGGTTTCTGTATTAAGGAAGGTATAAAATAGCCTTAACGATTAGTGTGTGATATTGAATAGAGTTAAGAAACTTTCAACAGAGCTCTTAAACCGATATCCAGATAAATTCAACATTGACTTTCAACAAAATAAGAAAACAATTGATGAGATCGCAAAAGTCAGATCTAAAGAACTGAGAAATCAAATAGCTGGATATATTGCTTCATATATCAATAGGCAAACAAAAGAACAAAACAAGAAAATTGAAGAAGATGTCGAGGAGACATAAAAAACTAGGTCACTTTTGGTAGATTGATTACCTTAAAGCTGCTAGGCTCCATTAAGAAATATTGCGGCAAGGAGAACATAATAATTAATCAAAAAGAAACTACAATTTCAAATATATTTTCCATACTTCGTGAACTCATGAATAATTCCAAGAATCTCGATAAGGAAAATCTGTTAATTTTGATTAATGGTGCAGATTTGTCAATTTCTGGAAATGATCAAAAAATAAAATCCGGAGATATTGTAACAATTGCGAACTTAATTCATGGTGGATAGCTCTTTTGGTCTAAATACAGTTATGTTGACATGGCAGAAAAGGTAGCTACAATAGGTAACGTTCCAATATATAAAATTGATTCAATATACTTAGTGATATTGTGTACCAAGACTCTTAATATACCAAATGTAGGAACAACTATCAAAAAGTTTAGGGAAATGTATCCCAAGGTAATGATTCAAGGAATTAATCCCAATTGCATATTTGGGAAAGAGCATATCTTCGAGGTAATGAAGATTGTTTTAGAAGCAAACAGGAGAGAGATGAAAATTGCTAAAAGATTGGAAATGGATCTTTTATTGAGACTAATTTGCAATAATCAGGTTTCAAAGGCAATTGATATTGGAGGCATAAAAAACAATAGCTCAGGATGTTTCGTATTATTTTCCGATACCAAATATCAAATTATCAAGTCTGTACGATATTTACGAAAAACAATAGATAATCATAATAGTTCACTGTTGAATGCTTCAAGAGAAAAAATGGTTAACATTTGCAGTGCGATGCAGTTCGCAAACATGAATTTTAGTACAAAGGAATTTCTGAAAATATTGACCGAAAAGGCGGCTCTTGTTTCACAATAGATTATAGTTTTATACAATTTTGTCAGCCAATCCGATTTATCAAATAAACTAAGATGAATCCAAATAATATGATTTTTTTTACTTGATTGAAATCTTTTCTTTTACAGAGCTAAAAATTTGGTCATACCTCAGAATTGAGATACCGGCCAATGTATTTACTATTTGAATTAATATTATCCAATTTGGTTCATTCAAATTTACTTTAATGTCCAAATCACTAGTAACGTTAGAAATAATTTCATTAGAGTGCAAATTGGTGTGTCTTTTTTCCACAATGACTTTGACAGTTTCATTATCCTGTATTTTCGTGGAAAGTTGCTTGACAAGATAATGAATCTCAGTTAATTCCGCCTTGCAAATTTTTTCCAATGGTATAATTCTAAGAACATACCTAAATAACCATGGTTCGTTTTTTACAAGTTCTCTGCACGCCTCTACTACTTGAAAGGGATCCATACATGTTTTGGCAACTAAGATCCCTGAAATAGGTGAAATCTCAATTGCAGGATTCTTGTCCCCTATCGTATCTAAGATCTGGAGAAGTTCCTCAGAAGCGTCAGTCTCTCCATATTTGAATGTGGTCACAAGCAAATTGCAATCAGGA